>MHSF01000001.1:0-559 GCA_001822695.1 Candidatus Taylorbacteria bacterium RIFCSPLOWO2_02_FULL_44_35
AAAACGCGGACATATTCACTGACATCGTAAAAATCAATAACCTGATTTATTTCTTCGGCGCAAGGAAATGGGCAAACAAACACTGATTTTTGTAGTTCATAAAATCCGAGATTTCGCAAATGCATTCGTAATGCTTCCCTAACTTGCTTGATTCTCTCTGGTATGTCAAAAATTACCACTCGCCAATTGCCGTCCCATTTTTTTGGTTTATTGATTTTTAAATTATCAATACTGTAAATTTCCGCCATCTTTTTTCCTTTTTCACTCAAAATCATACTGACGGTATCATCTTGGTTTTTTACTTCTCTGAGCATACCTGATGCGTACAAATTTTTTATCGATCTTTTTATACAAGATTTTCTGATGTCTCTTAGATCTTCTGATATCTCGCTAAGAATTTCAAAATATTGCTTTGGTGAGTGAGTTAAACCAAGTGCTAGTCCACCTAAAAGCAATGTCATAATTTTTTCTTTTATATTTACTCTCTTTTTTCTCATTATTATAAATTATACACCTTGCACTAAAAATTGCGATCGCGGGAATTAGTGCACAAGGCGTT
>MHSF01000001.1:574-11211 GCA_001822695.1 Candidatus Taylorbacteria bacterium RIFCSPLOWO2_02_FULL_44_35
CGATCGCGGGAATTAGTGCACAAGGCGTTGAACCTCCTTCGGAAGTTGACTTTGGTTTTTTTGGAAAAAATGATAGGATATTGTCAAGCTAAGTGTTGCGTAGGTGGCAGAGTGGTCAATTGCAAGAGACTGTAAATCTCTCGGCCTATGGCCTACGGGGGTTCGAATCCCTCCCTACGCAAAAGGTCGAAAAATAATAATAAACAAAAAAATTTATGGCGGAAGAAAAACATATCGGCGAAGTTACTCATTGGTATGACAAAATCCAAGTAGCGGTGCTTAAATTGAAAAGCGTGTTGAAAGTTGGCGACAAGCTTAAAATCAAACACGGCGAAAAGGAATTTGAGCATACGATTGATTCTATGCAAATTGACCATCAGCCAGTGGAGTCGGCCAAAAAAGGCGACGAGGTGGCTGTCAAATTGTTGGAAAAAGCCAGAGAGGGCGCTTTAATCTACAAACTAGAAGAGTAGAAAATTTGAATATGAAAAACGACCGAAACGGGTTGCGCACCTGGCTGGAAATTGATTGCCGGGCGATAGAGAAAAATTATAAAATTTTCCGTTCGCTGATTACCACCAAGACCAAACTGATGGCAGTGGTTAAAAGCAATGCCTACGGCCATGGCTTAGTTGATTTTGCCAAAAAATTGGAGCGACTCGGCGCCGATTGGTTTGGCGTTGACTCGGTAGTGGAAGGATTGGCGCTTCGGCGCGAGGGGATTAAAGCGCCGATTTTGGTACTCGGCTACACTTTGCCGGATAAATTTGCCGAAGCGGCGGCACATAATATCTCTCTAACGGTTTCTAATTTTGAAACTTTAAAAGCGCTTCAGAAAAATCGCCTTTCTAAACCTCTGAAAATCCACATTAAAGTTGATACCGGTATGCACCGACAGGGATTTCTGCTCCTTGAGCAGAAATCCTTGATATCAAAAATCAAAAATCAGAAATCAAAATTTATTGTTGAAGGGCTCTATACTCATTTTGCGGCAGCGAAAAATCCGGCTTTCCCGGAATATACCAGAAAGCAAATTGCCGAATTCGAAAAATGGCGGGTCGCTTTCAAAAAAACTAATCTCAAAACAATTTCACACGCTGCCGCTACCGCCGGCACGATAATTTTTCCTGAAGCACATTTTGATATGATACGAATCGGCATTGGTTTTTACGGCCTTTGGCCCGCCAAAGAAATTGAGTCATATTTTACAGATAGAATCTTGTTAGAACCAGTGCTGTCATGGAAAACGATTATTTCCGAAATAAAAGAATTGCCCAAAGGCGCAAAAATCGGTTATGACTTGACCGAGACATTACCAAAAGAATCGCGGATAGCCATTTGCCCAATCGGTTATTGGCATGGCTATCCGCGAACGCTTTCCAGTATCGGTTTTGTTTTGGTTGGCGGTAAAAGAGCAAGAATTTTAGGTCGGGTTTCTATGGATATGATTTCCATAAATATTACCGACATAAAAAATGTGAAAGTGGGTGACGAAGTTGTTCTAATTGGCAAACAAAAAAAAGAAAAAATTACTATTAATGAACTGGCCAATCTTTCCGACACTTCTCACTACGAATTCATCACTCGTCTTAACCCGCTCATCAAGAGAATTTACATTTAAAAAATTTGCCCCCGGCATTTATTTTTGCTACCATTTTGATATTAGATATTAATTAGAAATTAGTAATTAGAAATTTTTCAATTATGTCCCAAGATAGATTAATAAAACTGGTTTGTTCCAAGTGTAAACATATTAATTATTGGAGCGAAAAGAATAAAAAGAAAGTTGAGCGCAAAATTGAACTCAAGAAATTTTGTCATTCTTGCCGCGCCCGCACGACGCATAAAGAAGCGAAAAAATAACTATGGCATGAATTGTTTGAACCAGTTTTTGATTTTATTAAGAGCATCCTTTTGGACGAAACTGTAACCAAAATTGTCAGCGCCGACGCCGTCTTTGCCGATCAGGCACAAACCGTAGACAATTGACCAAATATTTTCCTTCACTTGAATTTTTGAATTAGCGCCAAGCAAGCTGGTTAAAGCTCTCGCTGGCAAATTCAAATTTGTCCGCGCTGATTGTTCAATGTTAATTGTCCCAGCGCCGCCGCCGGTAATCACGATGCCAGCTGGCAATAAACCGCCTCGGTTGGCCTTCTTCAAATGATTATTGATTAATTCAAAAATATCGCTCAAGCGGGCTTCAATAATCTCATCTAATTTACGGCGGGAGAAATTAGCCAGCGGGGCGTTGCCGATTTTAAGATTTTCCGCTTCTTCCAAGGAAATTTTTAAACCGAGAGCGATGTCATTGGTAATATCGGCAGAACCGAACGGCAACACTTCCAATGATACCGGCAAGTCGTTTTCAATAATAGCAATGGCAGTCGTTTCAGCACCGATATTCGCCAAAGCGACGCCGGCGATTTTTTGCGTTCTGGTTAAATTAACCAAACTGGTTGGGAAGGGTGAAGCGGTAAGATTCTCTGTTTTCACACCAGTCAGCTCCACCGCTTCGGTTAAATTATCCAAGTGTTGTTCTAAACAAGTGACGAAAAAGGTCTTGGCTTCCAGTTTGGCGCCTTTCATGCCGGCCGGTTGACCCCAAACCAGTTTGCCGTCGATTTTGAAACTGATCGGAATACTGTGGATAATTTTACGATTGAGCAGGGAGCTTTCGGTAATGGCATTTTGACTTTCTTCCACCGCCTTATTGATGTCTAAGTCCGTAATTTCCAGATCAGCTCGGGAAATTGCCGCCGCGCCGATCTGGGTAAAAGCGTTAACGCCAATTCCACCGACGCTCAAAGACGCTTTCTTTATTTGTAAGCCAGCCGTTTTTTCCGCTTGGTTAATGGCATGCTTGACGCTCTTGGCAACTTCGGCAACATTAACGATAAAACCGCGTCTCAATCCTCTGGATTCAGCCGCGCCGACGCCGATAATGCGTGGCAGTAGAGAACCGTTCGCCGTTTCGGTGATCATTACTTTCGTCTGATAACTGCCGATGTCTATACCGCTTGATACTTGACGGGACATAAGGAAAAATTAAAGATAAAAATTTTCTTTGTTCGCTCTCCATTTTACTACTATGTCGCCCACCTTTCAAATGGAGTAAACCGTGGATAAGTAATAAAACCAACTTGATGTTAGTTTTGGCCTTCGCTAGGTTAATAAAAATCTCACCGAGGTTTTTGTCCAAAGCAAAACTTAAAACATCCGCCGGACTATTTTTGTTGCGATAAGTTTTGTTTAACTTTTTGGCCAGTTGGTTGCCGATAAAGACCAAGCTCAATTCGTAATTTTTACCAAGTATCATTTCTTTGGCGCGACTAAAAGGCAAGCGGGGAAGCTTGCCTTTAGTCAGATTTCTGATTTCAAATTTGTCGCCAGTGTTCATTTTTTAAAACCGTGTTTTTTGCTTTTTTCCACCACCTTACCCAGCTTGAACAGGCGCTCAAATTCTAGCCGGCCGACAATTCTTTTCAGAGCAATCTTTTTTCGGGAGCATTTAGATTGACGACGAGTTTGATAACGCACCGCTCGAACATGCTTAAGCACATTCGTTTCTCGAACGGCCTTGGTAAATCGGCGAATCAAGCTCAAACTATTCTCCGCGCCGTTTCTGGCAACTTCCACATTGATAACCATAAGTCAGCAATATAGCACATTTAACAAGTTTATCTACTATTGACAAAAAATGCCAACTATGCTAACCTTATAGCGGCTCGAAGATTGTTCTTTGAGAGTTTCTAAAACCAAACAATCCGCATGAAAGGAAGGCAGTTGTGATACTGAATGATAACATCCCAATGATCAATTTGCAGTTCAGTTTCAACAACCCGGAAGTGATTCCGGTGTTGGTGGGACACCGAAGCAATGAAACGACGGAGGAGCGAGTTGTTCGCAAGAGCCACGCGAGTGGCCGGCTCATGATTGAGCCAACGGAAAAATGCTCAATCGTTGACACGCTTGACGGCATCGAGTCGGTCGGTTACGAATTGGTTGACGCGTTCCATCAGGAACGCATTGATCCGAAAGACCCGACTGGCAGGCGGCGATACCACACGGTTCGGTTCCAGTTTGCCCGCAGTGAGACAGCACAGATTTCCGATGAGTTCAAAGCTATTCGCGATCAGATTCGCAATGAATTTCAGGACATCTGCGAAGTCGCTCAGTGGCGCGTTCGGGCTTTCCTCAATCCGTTCTATCGGAACGGCGAGGAAGTTCAGGGCAAGAACGCCGTGAGCATCAACTTCGAGGCACGCAATCCGCTTTTCCACCCCAACGGCGAGCCCGTGTTGGTTTGGCGGAAGGACGAGAGAGGCAATCGCCTTGGCAACGCACCGGTGCCACCCAAAGCCAACCGTGACCTCGTGGTCGTGAATGGCGAAGTCAGTCTCGTGGCGACCTGACATTGTCAGAGACACAAAAAGAAAGCAGCGACCCTGCTTTCTTTCTTTTTGCCAACTTTTTACCTCAAGTGTTTGAGATAATCCGCCAATTTTGGAATAGGGACGACGGTTTGGGAGCGATTTGCCATATTGCGAACAATGACGGCGTTTTCCAACGTTTCTTTTTGCCCCATAATAACAAGGTAGGGGACTTTCAGATTTTCGGCAACGGCAATTTGACTACTCATTTTATCCTTGGATAACGCTTGGCAGATGTCGACGCGCGCCTGTCGAAGCATTTCAATTATCTTCAAACTTTTAAGTTTCGCTTCCACGCCGATTTGAGCGAAAAACACTTTTGGTTTCGGTTTTTTCGCCTTGCCCGCCAGCAATTTCTTACTAGCGGTTTTTTTAACGGCAACGGCCACACCAATGGCTGGAATTTCTTTTTTCATACCAATCTTTCGAGCGACAGCATTATAACGAAAGCCAAAAGCTAGCACACTGTCGTTATCGGCTTCCGTTTTTAAATCTCTGATTTCAAAAATCGTGTGGGTGACAAGTTGGTGAACATCTACGAGCGAATTGCTAATGCGATAAGGAATATCCAACGCTTCCAGATATTCCAACACTTCTTTGAAATGATTTTTTGCCAACTCGGAAAGAAAGGCCACCGATTTCGGCGCCCCTTCAATAAGGGCCGCGTGTTTTTCGCCACGGCAATGAAAAAACTCACCTACATCGCGCTTTATTGCTTGGCGACAATCAACTAACAAAACATCCCAATGCTTGCGGCAGAAACTGCCGAGTTCTCTGAAAAAATGACTGGTCGATTCGCGATCACCTAAACTATTAATGTTCACATAAAGGTCGTTGAAACCTTGTTCACGCAGAATCGCCAGCGCGGCTTGAATTATAGTCGCTTCGGAAATGGCTTTGGCGCAGCCAAGAATTTCCAGACCGAAATATTTCCCACCGGGCTGGCTCTCAAAACAAAGCATCACCGGCTGGGGCAAGTTAGCCATGTTTTTTTCTTCGTAAAGCCGGAGAATGGCGGTTTTTTTTTCCGGCAAATCAGCAAAGCGGTCGCGGCGAGGCGCTGTTTCAGCTTGAAGCGGGGTCTTAATTTTGTAAATGTCCTCTTTTTTTATGGTCGGCGATTCAATCAAACTGAAACCGTAATAACTAGCCACCTCGCTTTCTTTTTGTTTTTTATTTTTTTTCATAACAATCGTCCATCTAGATTTCGCCCGGAAAAAGCGAAATTTTACTGAACGGCAACAATCTGACAAAAGCCCTGCCGGCGATGAATTTTTTGTCCAATGGTCCCCAAATCCTAGAATCGGAACTCTCCGACCGGTTGTCGCCCATTACAAAATATTGATTATTTTTGAGTGTAACGGTAAGTTCGTCGTTAGTCGCGACGGAAATATATGGCTCTTGAAGAATGGTGGTTGAAGAAGCGGTTTTAACCGACACTTGATCTGACCGAAGCGCTATCGTTTCGCCCGGTAAACCGATAATTCTTTTTATAAAATACTTGCTCCGGTCGTAAGGATATTTGAAAATCACCACATCGCCGCGTTCCGGACTATGAACGAAACGGTAAGTTAATTCATCAACAATAAGATACTCGCCGTTGGCGAAAGTCGGAACCATAGAATTGCCGGAGACAATGAACGGTTGGGCGATGAGGTAACGAAAGGGTAAAACTATGACCAGAGCGATAACGGTAAATTTTACCGTCTCGCGCCAGAAATTTTCCTTTTCCGGCAAAATGTTATTTTCCATATGCCGTGTATTTTATTACAAAAAATGATTTGACGCAACTGCTAGCAAAACTCTTTCTCGGGTATTCCTTTGTCGGGGCACGGATATTTTTTTACTAAAAAATTCCTCGTGCTCCCTGCCTGCCGGCAGGCAGGGCGCCAGTCGCGCTCGCCCCTCTGCCCTCGGCGGGGCGAGCAAGCCCCCGCCAAAGAAACACCCTCAACGAGTTTTGCTATCGCGGCGGAATGTGATAAGGTGTAATTATGATAATCGTAGGACTAGGTAATCCGGGCAGTGAATACGAAAACACGCGACATAATACCGGCCGAATGATTTTGGAAATGTTTCGTCGGAAAAATGATTTTTCTGATTGGGAAGAGAATAAAAAATTAAAAAGCTTGGTTTCTAAGAAAAGTAAAATAACTTTGCTTTTGCCGGAAACCTCTATGAATAAATCGGGTGAAGCGGTTTCAAAATTAATAAAGAGTAAAAAATCCGCCGAAAATTTGGTGGTTATTCATGACGATTTGGATTTGTCTCTCGGTCGTTTCAAAATTTCTTTCAATCGCGGCGCCGGTGGTCATCGCGGTATTTCATCAATCGTCAAGGCGCTTAAAACCGAAGCGTTTACTCGAATTCGTGTTGGTATCGCGCCCGTCACGCCAGGCGGTAAAACCAAAAAGCCTCTTGGAGAAAAAGCCGTCATTGATTTTATTCTGGGCGAATTCAAAACCAAAGAATTAGAAATTCTCAAAAAAACCACCAAGAAAATTATTGAAGCCTCGGAAACAATAATTTCAGAAGGAAAAGAAAAAGCGATGGGAAAATTTAACTGACAAGACTAACGGGTTTATTCTCTCCGGCATAAGACAAAGTCATCCTTTGCTCTTTGGGTTCAAAAAGGGTGATTTTGAAATCGTAGGTCTTGCCGAGTTCCAATGTTTGACGCAATTTTTCCTCGCTGCCAAATTCGGAAATGTGAATCAAACCAGCAACACCTTCCTCAATGGAACCGAGGGCACCGTGCTTGTTGAATTTAATGATTACCGCTTTGACCACATCGTCTTTGTGATATTTATTTGTTGCTTCCAGCCACGGGTTTAGTTTGAGCGCTTTGATGGACAGAGAAATTTTGCCGCCCTTGATTTCAATCACTTTCACCTTAACCGTATCGCCGGTTTTGAATCGGCTCCGCGGATTATCCACCAATGCCCAATCCATTTCAGAAATGTGGACTAATCCTTCCAATCCATCCTCCAGTTTCACAAAAATTCCAAAGTCCACGGCACCGGTTACCGTTCCCTCCGTCACTTCGCCGACAGCATATTTTTCAATAATTTTTTCTTTGCCTTCTTGCTCCAAAGTTTTTTCGGAAAAAATCAATTTATTTTCTTTCGGCGCGGCGGCAATAATAGAAACCACCAGTTTGGTGCCGGTCAATTTGCGCAATTCCTCCAAAATTTTATTTTTATCGCCGTCGTCAACTCTGGGATAATGTTCGGTTTTTAATTGAGAAGCCGGCAAAAATCCTTGAAGACCTTGCCATTCCAAAATTACGCCACCTTTATTGGCTTCTTTGGCGACCAATTCAAAGACTTTTTTTTCTTTGATGGCTTTTTCCGCTTCGTCCCAAATCAGTGCCTGACGCGCCTCTTTAAGCGATAATTCAATGTAGCCGTCCTTGTGGTTAGTGCCGACAATTTTAGCGGAAACGGTGTCACCCGGATTCATTTTCTTGATAAGGTCGCGGGCATTGTTAAATTCCCGACCGTAAATGATACCGGTGCCTAAAGGCGAAAGATCAATGTAAACCACCGCTCGTTCAACACCAAGCACCGTGCCTTCCACCAAATCGCCTTCGACGGACTGGTTTCTGGTTTGGCTTAAAACAAAATTCATCACCCCGATGTCCATCGGGGTCTCTTTAACTAGAACTTCAGTGTTCATAAATCTTATGGCGGAAGGTTCGCTTCGTCGGCGAATTTACTTTCCGCTGTAACTATTAATGCCTTTGAAATCCCTCAATAAGATTCGGGACAGGCGATAGCAGTATAATGAAATCGCACCGATTTGCAAGTCGTTGGGTGCTTATGCTATATTATCTTCACTGTGGTCGTTCGAATGCGTAGCACCCGGTCTCATACCGGTCATAGGCGAAGCCATCACGCGCTGAAAGAGCCGCGCTTGGCTAAGTGCGCCGATTGCAACGCGATGCATTTGCGCCACCGGCTTTGTGAAAATTGCGGCAAGTACCGCGGCCGGCTGGTAGTGAATGTCTTAGCGCTTCGGACGAGCAAGGAAAAGAAGCGGAAAGATAAGGCCGCCAAGGCGGCCCATTAAAAAATGGCCAACCGGCATTTAGCTCGTTCAATAGTTCTTCAATCGCTTTTTGAATGGGATTTTGCCCACAAAAGCGACAACAAGGCGATTCAGATTTTGAAACAAAACATCGCCGAGTTTGCCCCCGGCATGGGCGAACATTCTTTCGCTGACTCTCTCTTTTCTAATGTCATAAAAAAACACGCCGACCTGGACGAGATTATTGAAAAGGCGGCATCCGATTGGCCGCTGGACAAAATTTCCTGCGTTGACCGAAATGTTCTGCGGATCGGGCTCTACGAACTTTTATTTGCCGAGCGCGCGGAAGTGCCGGCGAAAGTGGCGATTAACGAGGCTATTGAACTAGCAAAGACCTATGGCGGCGAAAATAGCGGCCGGTTCGTTAACGGTGTCCTGGGTTCGGTCTACAAAGAACTCGGCGAGCCCGGCAAAAACGAGACCTCCGCTAAAAAAAGAACTGACCCGACGAAATTTCCAGTAGAACGGCTCGGCGGCGCGCTGGTTTTCTCGCGTCACAACGGCGAAATTTACATCGCCTTGGTTCATGACATCTTTGGCCACTGGACTTTATCCAAAGGTCATTTGGCTGAAGGCGAGGACGAGGCGCGTGGCACCGAGCGAGCGGTTGCTGAAGAAATCGGTCTGAAACTTAAGGCCAAAGATTGTTTGGGTCGTAACGAATATATTGCCTCTCACCCAGAGAAAGGCAAAATTCGCAAACAGGTAATTTATTATTTAGCGGAAACGAAATTTAGTGATTTAAAATTAGCAAAAACCGGCGGTTTGGATGATGTCCGCTGGTTCCGCTTGCGCGATATTATTGACTTGAATTTTTACAATGATATTCTGCCAATTGTTACCAAGGGAGTTAATTTATTATTAGGAAATAATAAGTAATTTCTAATTACTAGTTTCTAATTCCCAATGAATTTTTCTGAATTTGAAAAAAATATTAATGTTGTTTTTGAAGACAAGGCGCTTTTGCAACAAGCATTTACTCATCGTTCCTATTTAAATGAAAATCGTAAGACGAATCTGGAACACAACGAGCGGTTGGAATTTCTTGGTGACGCGGTTTTGGAATTAATTGTCACCGTCCATCTTTATGAAAAATATCCAACTTACAACGAAGGTGAAATGACTTCATTGCGCTCGGTTTTGGTCAATGCCAATACAATGGCGGAGCTGGCCAATAAAATTAGAATGAATGATTTTATGCTGTTGTCCCGTGGTGAAGCCAAAGACACCGGCCGGGCGCGGCAATACATTTTGGCCAATGCCGTTGAAGCGCTTATCGGCGCGATTTTCCTTGACCAAGGATATAAAGTCGCAGAAAAATTCGTCGGAGAGCAGCTCTTTCTGCTTTTGCCGAAAATCATCAAAGAGGGATTCTGGCTGGACGCCAAGAGCCACTTCCAGGAAAAAGCTCAAGAAATTGCCGGCGTCACTCCTTCCTACGAAACGTTAAAAGAAACCGGCCCCGACCACGACAAACATTTCACCATCGGTGTTTTTCTCGGTAAAGAAAAAGTGGCGGAAGGTGATGGTAAATCCAAACAAGATGCCGAACAAGCCGCCGCCCGCGCCGGTCTCCAAGCCAAAAACTGGAATTGAAATTTTGGAATTTGGAAGAATAAATAATTTAGAATTGGAACCGAAAATCGCCATATACATTAAGATGAGCCGATCGGTTATGCTTATTGTAATTGGAAATATTCCTTTATAAATTTATCGTTCTCAATTGAGTCCACAATCAAATAAAGCAAATCCTTGCCAATTTTGAGATCAGCTTTAATGAGATTCACAAAGTCCTCGCAATCATAGGGATAAACCCAAACACTTTTCTGCAATCTCATAAAACCCACCGATACAATTGTTCGACGAATTCGAGCTCGCAATGCTCGCCGCCGCTCTGGTATGTCAAAAATGAGAATACGCCACTTTTTATCCCACCGTTTCGGTCTTGCTAATTTGTAATCATGTCGTTCGAGCTGACAAAGTTTTGCCTCACCTTTGGCAGTTAGACGAATAAATTTACCTTTATAGGCAAGTAGTCCAGCTTTTACCAAACGATTCCGAGACGAATTGAAAATTTCTTTTTGACGATGTTTAGGAAATAGACCAACTTGTCTT
>MHSF01000002.1 GCA_001822695.1 Candidatus Taylorbacteria bacterium RIFCSPLOWO2_02_FULL_44_35
AACTATTTTCTGGGGATATGGATTTTCGCAAAACCGAGACTAATTTGTTTTTTGCATTTTGTCCGCGCGGAGGAGGGGTCTGGGGAAGAATCCGCGCGGGCTTCGCTTTCGGATTTTTTTGGCGGCGGGCTAAAATTACTTCAAAGATTCTATAAAACTGTTGGTGAATGCTTGTCGTGCTTCCACTGGTTTAGTGAGTAGTCCACCATCTTTCATCCATTGAGCGAAGTTTAACCACCGACTTTCTTCTTGCCATCCAAAAACTCCATTGCTGGCTATCCAGATCGGGGCCTCAAGTAAAACCTCTTTGTCTGCAACAGCAGTATCAAGTTCGGGATTTAATTTTTTCATCAACTGTATCGCCTCCTTGGGATTTGCAGCGGCTTCTTTATATCCCTTTGTCGCCGCACGAAGAAATCGCTCCACAGTTTTGGGATTGTTTTTAATCATGTCCTCATTGGTTACAATCACCAAATCATAATAATCGGGCACGCCATAATCAGTAACCTTCATTATGTTTACTTTACGACCTTGATTTTCAGCAATGATGGGTTGATTCGTGTAATACACAGATGCCGCGTCAAGCTGTCCGGCAAGTAATCCAGTTAATGCGTCATAACCGACATTCGTAAATTGCACATCCTCAATTCCGTTTTTAACACCATCGTTTTTCAGAATCGTGTCAAAAAGTAATCTTTCCAATGGAACTCCGGCATGTCCAATTCTTTTTCCTTTCAAATCTCGCGGTCGCTTCAATCCAGATTCCTCAAGTGTCATTAAGGCAGCCAAGGAGTGTTGTGTCAGTGCGGCGACTGAAACTACAGGCAACCCTTCCGATCTTGCGAGAAGCACATCGGGTTGATAATTGAGACCAAAATTATCACGACCTTGAGCTACGGTTTGTAATATTGTCGCCGCATCGGCTGGGGCGTGTATATCAACATCTAATCCCTCCTCTGCAAAATATCCCCTCTCTTTTGCGACATAAAGCCCGCTGTGCATAGCATACGGGAGCCAATCCAAAGCTACGGAAATTTTTGTTGGATTTTGAGTAGTGTTATTTTGTATCCCAGAATTTTTAACAAAGTAAAATACTCCGATTACTAACACCAAGAGGATAATTCCGATGGTTAAGATTTTTTTATTCATAAAATTATTGGCTAGCCGATTTAGCTCGCTTTTCAGCATAGTACCACGGAAGCATTAAACGCTCAACCAAGCCAGCTAATGCGAACAAAGCAACTCCCATGATGGACAAAACGAAGATTGCGGCGAAAACACGCGAAGTTAAAAATAATGGTTGCGAGTATTTTATCAAATACCCAAGTCCACCGCTTGCGCCAACCCACTCACCGATAACTGCACCAATAACACTGATAGAAATTCCAACTTTAATACCGGAAAACATGTACGGCAGAGATGTCGGAATTTGTAATTTAGTAAAAATTTGCCAGCGAGACGCTCCCAAACTTCTCATCATCGCAACCATGTCGGTATTAATTGCTTTCAATCCGTCTATCGTATTTACAGCAATGGGATAAAAACTAATCAGAACGACCACAATTATTTTTGAGGCGAGACCGTAACCAACCCAAATAAGTAACAAAGGCGCAATAGCAATAATCGGAATTGTTTGCGAAGAAACGATAATTGGCAATATTGCTCTCTCTAGTATTTTTGAATGGGTAACAGCTGTCGCTAGTAAAAGCCCAAATATCAAAGCAACAAAAAATCCTGCGACTATTTCTTGCAAAGTTATATAAGCGTGATGCAGGAGTAAACTCCAACTCGCAACAATTTCCTGTGCAATAGCAGAAGGTGCGGGTAGTTGCCATTTTGGTATATCTCCAAATTGAACCCAAATTTCCCATATCACGATAAGTACGACCAAAATAATCATGGGAATCATCCATGAATAAGTCCGAGTTTGTGGAAACTTAAATTGTGGCGAGTTATTTCTCATGTAATTGTGCTAAAAGTTTTGCTTTGAGTTTCGCAAACTCTGGTTCCGTAACCGTGGCGTGAGTGCGAGGCCGAGGTAAATCAACTTCCAGCGACATGACAATTTTTGCAGGCCTAGCACTCATCACATAAATTTTATCAGAAAGCAAAAGTGCCTCGTCAGTATCGTGCGTAACTAAAATAATAGTGTTGCCAAGTGTACGCCATAAATTCATTAGCCATTCTTGCATTTGATGGCGTGTGAGAGCGTCAAGCGCGCCAAAAGGTTCGTCAAGGAGCATGACTTCTTGGTGAAGCAACACTGACCTCAAGAACGAAGCTCGTTGACGCATACCACCAGAAAGAACAAAGGGATATTGATTTTCAAAACCCTTTAGACCAAAAGTTTCTATATGTTCAATCGCCTTTTGGCGTGCCTCCAATTTAGCAACGCCTTTCAACTCAAGTCCCAAAATGACATTGTCTAATACTGTACGCCAAGGTAGCAACAAATCTTTTTGTTGCATGTATCCGATATGTCCTAATTTTGGAGAATTTGCATCGCCATTGATTTTTATTTCTCCACCATCCGCTTCATCTATTCCAGCAATAATATGTAAAAGAGTACTCTTTCCGCACCCGCTAGGGCCGATGACACTGACAAATTCTCCCGTGTTTACACGGAAGGTTATATTGTCCAAAACTTTTCTCTCGCCTTCTTCAGTGGAAAATGATTTTGAAAGTTGATTTACTTCAACCATAGTCTCATATTACGCTTTTTTCATGATTTTATCCATAGCCGCCGCCGAAAAAATCCGAAAGCGAAGCCCGCGCGGATTCCTCCCCAGACCCCTCCTCCGCGCGGGAAATCAGCCGAGGCTTTGCGAAATCCTTTTCCCCAGAAAATAGTTTTCGCAAAACCGAGTCCGAATTGAAGCCCCGCCACATTGCCCGAATACTTGGAGGGCAGAACCCCAAAAAGAAAAATGTCCTTTCCATTTTAGAAAAAATCCACCCCCGCGAAAAACAAAAGAGCAAGGAACATTTTTTCTTTTTGGGGTTGCCGAGTGAAGCGAGGCGGTGGCGGGGCTTTCGTGGAGCGTACGATTTAGTTTAGAGGTACCACGCGCTCCGCGCGTGCGACATATTATTTGTTTTGAAAATAGGTTCTGATTTGGTACAATAAACGCACCACGTAGGAAAAGTCAATACTTCGCGGCGCGGAACGCGCCGCTCGGCGACCAAATCGTACGGAGTTTTCGGGGCAAAAAGAAATTCCCGATTCCGTTAAAAGCAGAAAAGAAAAATTTTTCAAAATGAAATTCTCGGTCAAAAGGCGGTGATTTTCCGCCTCTTGTGTTTTTATCTGATTTGTGTTATGTTCAGACATTATCGGAATCGACACCGATAATCTCTGCCACGGTAGTGTGGTAGTGAACAGAACCCAAAAGGAGGTGAAAGTATGACATTCGAAATCGCGGTGAAAGTTCTGAAGGGGAGCGACGGGAAAGTGAACGGTATTAGCTTCGTGGCTGGTGCCGAGACCTACTCGGAGGACTTCATTGGACGCTTCCCCCGGTCTCTGAGGAAGGGTGAGGCAACTATTGTCATTATGGACAACAAGATCGTCCTCGAGGGGCCCACCTTCAACGGGAAGCAGAAGTTCGTGTTCAAGCCGAAGCCGGAGGAACTCGAAGGGCTCAAGGCAAGCATCTTCGCTGGAGGTGAGGAGAAACTCACCCTCGAACCCGGCGACATGCTGACACCGGGCTTCAAGCTTATGATGAAGGGCTAGCCCCGCTCCACTCCTCCATCCCAATCGGGCGCACGACCTTCGGGTACGGCGCCTTTCTTTTTTCTTAAATTTTGATAATGAATTTTCATAAAAGAATTTGCCGCCAAAGCAGTAATTTTTTCAAGCTCATTTTTCTTGAAAAATTTACTGTAATGAGTTATGATTAACCCATAAGAAAAACTTGAAATTGTCAAAGATCATGGCGAAGCCGCTCAAATTTTGGGGGGGCTTCCTCGCCGCCTGCGGCGGCGAAATGCGTTCGGACTATTTTCAGAATAGAGCACAGGTTAATAAGTCATTTTAGTTTTGTCCCAAAGAAAAAACTTGTCCTATAGAATGTCCTATAGAATGTCCTATAGAAAATGGCTTAAAATCAAGATTTTTTATTAAAATCTGTGGATAAGTAGGGGGATTAGTGGATAAAGGACAACCTAAAGGACAACATGTCCTATAGAAAAATGAAGAAATTCACTTCGGAAACCCAAAAGGTCGGTCAGCTTGGTGAGGATATTGCCGTAAGGTTTCTCATGAAACATGGTTATGAGATTATTGCTCGGAATTTCACCCAAAAATGCGGAGAATTGGATATTGTGGCGAAAAATAAAGGTAAAATTCATTTTGTAGAAGTTAAAACTGTTTCACGTGAAAGCTTTTATCGGCCGGAGGAGAATGTTAACCCTAGAAAATTGAAAAGAATGGCACGAGCTATCCAGATATATATAGCCCAAAAACATGTTTCACCTGAAACATATTGGCAAACTGACATTATTACTGTTATTCTTGACAAAACAAACAAAACAGCAAAAGTTGATGTATTGGAAAATATAATAATCGGGGCGTAGTATAGTGGTAGCCCCAGTACTACAACCTCAGTCGGTTAAGGGTATGTTTTGTTTGTTAATGTTAAATAAGTGTCGGGACGTGGTGTAACGGTAGCATACATGCTTTGGGAGCATGCAGTCCGGGTTCAAATCCCGGCGTCCCGAAAATTAAAGTTTTCACATGAAACATTTCACGGGAAACATAATAAAAAAGCGATTTCAAAGGAAAATCGAGGACTTTACTTGCGAAAAGTGTGGAACGGAAGTTAAGGGTGATGGTTTTACCAATCATTGCCCGAAGTGTTTGTGGAGTAAGCATTTGGATGTGAATCCGGGCGATAGAGAAGAAAAATGTGGTGGTTTGATGTCGCCGATAGGTATTTTAAAGAAAAGTGCTGACTATTTTATTACCCATCAATGTCAAAAGTGCGGTTTTGAAAGACGGAAAAAACTGAAAAAGGATGATAATTTTGACGCATTACTTGCGATTTCTGGCTCCAAGGGCTAAATTTTAAGCAAATGAAACCGCAGTAGCAAAATTTTTACACGCGTCGGAGCCCACCCCGCTTCGGGGAAGGGTGAAGCGGAAAAAATTTTGCTACTGCGGTGAAATTGCCAAAAAAATTGGTATTAATTAATCTTGTTTAGCTCTTTTACTAACACCTCGGTTAGCGCCGGCGCGAGAGTCTCTTGGAAACTTCGGAACCGTTCCTTAAGATTGTTTCCCATGAAACTTTCCAAATTCATCCCCACTTCTTCATTCAAGCTGTTTTCAATGTGAGTAATAGTAATAGCTTGAAGTGAGCGTTCGCTGGTAGTATTAGCGTCAGTGGCGGTAGCAATAAGACCAATTAACCGACCATCGGAATTAACAATCGCGCCACCAGAAGCGCCTTTTTGGGCGACAACACTGCCGCTAATGGAAAATAAATCAAAAGTGTTTTCCTTGAAAGTAAATACCTTGTCAATCGTTCCAACAGAAGATGTGATATAAAGATTTTGTTGAATGTTAATACCACCCAAAAAACCGGCCGGGTAACTTGCCAAAATCACTGGTTCACCTTTTTTATAACCATTTTCTGTTGAATTAAAAGACAGAGAAGTAAAACTGGCGGGTAAGGAATTGTCACCAACGGCGCCGGTAATGAGTAGTAGAGCGTAATCATACTGGCCCGTGCCGAGCGGTTCTTGAGCGGTAATATCACTAGCATGCTCATTCATCCAACGAGGAGAAATATAAAGTAAATCGGCGATATAACGGGGATAAGCGGGACTACCGGTGCGAATAGTGCACGTTAAGAAATCAGGAGTCATATAGTTTTTAAGCAAAAGATATTGGCCAATGTGGGCACTAGTTAGAATTACACCTCTTTTATCAATCAGGACACCACTACCAGAAATTGGCTTAAACAAACCACCAGTTTTGGAAGTGCAAATAATATTAACGATTGACGCTCTGACTTTTTCATTGAGTTCGTTGAAATTTATTGGCTTGATAGCTTCTACTAGTGGTTCAACGGGCAACGCTGGAACAGTAACTACCGGTTGACTAACCGGGGGTAGTGGAATTGATTTCTTCTTGCCAGTAGTGGTCGCCTGTGTTGTAGTTGAAACAAGTTTTTCATTGGTAATCGGTGTGATTGATGCAAACGGAGAAATGTTTTCCGTTAAATTGACCGACAGGGCAGTAGTAGCAGAAAAAACACTGATAATCAGCCCCAAAAAAGCGGCCAACATTGAATTGAAAAAGTCAATTAGATTCATGCCTTTAATCTTAACAGAAGTGTTAATTAAAGTCGTTTGACTTTTTTCAATGGCAGTTTTCCTTTTCTTGCCAGCATTGGAATTTAGGTATACTTAGGCGCGGTCGATTTAGTAAAACAAATCGGCAAAAACATGACCAAAAACAAACCGACGACACCGCCGGTCCCAGAACCAGCGGGACCGACCACCCCAACAGAATAGTATTTTTAGATAAGAAAAATCCCTTATTCGCCATTGGCGGATAGGGGATTTTTTGGTATTCTGCTTATGAAGTTTCGCTAACATAGGCGGGATTAGTTTAGCGGTAAAACACGAACCTTCCAAGTTTGAGTCGCCGGTTCAACTCCGGCATCCCGCATTTGTTTTTCTTTTAAATTATTGTAAAATAAATCAATTAGTAAGCAACTATTTTATTATTAACTAAAAAACATGGAAACAGGAAAAAAATTTCCAACGGCCGTGATTATCGGGGTATCGGTGTTGGTTGGTTTGGCATTCGGTGGTGTCGGCGGTTATTATTTTGGAATGACAAAAGGCGCGAGTTATGGTCGGCAAGCGCTACTTGAGGAACAAGCTACAGCTGAATCCCAAAAACTGGAAGAAATTTCAAAACAAGCCAATCCTTTTTCAGAAGCGCAAGATGCCGCTAATCCTTTCAAGGATATGTACCAAAATCCCTTTGCTCAATAAATGACAATAAAATGAAAAAACTTTTATTTTTAATTTTGCCTTTTGTCGCATTGACTGCTGCGGCGCTTGCCGCCAGCCCGTTTGACATTAGTTATCCAATTGCTGATTTGGGCAACTGCGGCTCACAACAGGAATGTAAGGCCTATTGCGATGACTCAACCAATCAAGAGCAATGCCAGCTTTGGGCAGAAGACAACGGTTTTGCGCCAAAAAAAAAGACACCAGTTAGCGGTACAAGAGATCGCGAACGCGAGAAAATAGATGGAGAAGCATTGGCTAATGCGCCGGGCGGTTGCGTTTCGCCGCGCGAATGCGACGCTTATTGTCGCATTGAAGAAAACTTAAACGAATGTTTAGATTATAGCGTAAAGTATGGCTATACCACCCAAGAAGAAGCCGATAAAATTCGCGCCCAAGCGGCGCGTGGCGGTCCGGGCGGTTGTAAATCGGAAACCGAGTGCGACACTTATTGCCGTAATCCCCAAAACGCCCGCGAGTGTATGGCTTTTGTAGTTGAAGAAGGAAAAATTACTCAAGAGGAAGCAGATTTTATGGTAGAACAAATGTCTAAACCGGGCGGTCCAGGTGGCAAGCCGACCGGCAAAGGTCCAGCCGAACCGAAAATTAAAGAAGAAAAAGTATTGAAGGCATTGAAGACTGAAAGCGGACCCGGCGGCTGTAAAGATATGAAAGAATGCGCGGCTTATTGTATGGGCGGTGAGCATATGGAAGAATGTATGGCGTTTGCCACTAAGCACGGCATTATGGAACCGGTGGAAATGGAAAAGGTGAAAAAACTTAGTCAAATGGGTGGGCCGGGTGGTTGTAAAAATGCCCAAGAATGCGATGCTTTTTGCG
>MHSF01000003.1 GCA_001822695.1 Candidatus Taylorbacteria bacterium RIFCSPLOWO2_02_FULL_44_35
TGGAGGCGGATGCCGTAATTTCATACGAACCTCCTGACAATTTTTTGATTAAACCAAATTTTTCGCCCAAGGCCAAAATTTCGCCCTCGCGGGAAATACCCTCGTTATACATTAAATCAAATTCCGTTTGGCGGAACGGCGCGGCCACTTTATTTTTCACAACTTTTACCCGCACTCTGCCTCCCATTATTTCTTCGCCTTTTTTAATCTGGGCGATGCGGCGGATGTCCAAACGGACGCTGGTGTAAAATTTTAGCGCTTTGCCGCCTGGTGTGGTTTCCGGATTGCCAAACATCACGCCGATTTGCATTCTGATTTGGTTGATAAAAATCACAATCGTTTTTGAACGGGCGACGATGGCGGTCAGTTTGCGCAGGGCTTGCGACATCAGCCGCGCCTGTTTGCCGACATGTTGAGCCCCCATATCTCCTTCAATTTCATCTTTGGGTGTTAGGGCCGCTACGGAGTCAATTACCACCACATCGATTTTTCCCGAGCGCACCAAACTTTCCACGATTTCCAACGCCTGTTCGCCGGTATCGGGTTGGGAAATCAAAAGCTCATCGATTTTCACCCCCAGTTTTTTTGAATATTCCGGATCCATCGCGTGTTCCGCGTCAATGAAAGCACAAATGCCGCCTTTCTTTTGGGCTTCGGCTACCACATGAAGCGCTAAAGTTGTTTTGCCGGAACTTTCGGGACCAAAAATTTCCACAATCCTGCCGCGTGGTAAACCTCCGACGCCCAAAGCGGAATCTAGGCCGATTGAACCGGTTGAAACGGCATTGACATCAACGCGCGGTTTGTCGCCGAGTTTCATAATGGAGTCGTCGCCAAACTTTGTCTTGATGGCTTTAAGGGTATCTTCAATGTTTGCGCCAATCACTTTCGCCTCCTTTTCTTTTTTTGGTTTGCCAAAGGCCATAGTTTTATTTTTTACTTTTTATAAACTAATTCCAGCTGTTTATTGACCGTTCTTTTAAATTTGTCTTCCGCTCCAAAGTTAATAATATTATAGCCCTCGGCTAGGAGCAACCTTTCCTTAAACTCGCCTTTATCATCTGTTAAAATTCGTCGGCCGTTTAGTAAAACCTCCGCGCTGTTGGTTGCTACACCTCGAATCTCCACCAGGGGTTCGTTGAGTGTCGCGCCGTTGTTTGGTAAGAAAACGGTAATGGTTGATCCCGAGAAATAACCCCAGGCTTCATATAAACCGTAACCGACAATGATCAGCGCGGCGAGACAACCAAGAACAATTCCGAGATAAAATTGCGATTTGGTTCTGGTCATAATAATGCCGATTGGTTTTCTTCCTCACTTGTTTCGATGTTGGCGATATGGTTGTCAGTCGGCGGGGTACTCGCCTCGTTTCGCGGGCGCAGCGAGCCGATAACCCCGCGTGGTCTGGCGCCATCGCTGGGGCCGATTACCCCCCGTTCTTCTAAAATATCTATCAGTCGCGCTGCCCGGGCGTAACCGATGCGCAGTTTCCGCTGCAGATAAGAAGTGGAAGCCTTGCCGGCGCGAATCACTTCTTCGCGCGCTTGCTCGTATAATTCATCTTCATCATCAAAAGTTCCTTCGTCGTTGAACGAACTGTCAAAGACCGTTTTCGCGCCGGCTGGTTCGTTTAGGTTGATTTCGCTTGGCACTTCGTCGCGGTAATTGTCTGCTAGGTATTTGGCAATTTCCTTGACTTCGGTTTCGGAAATGAACGGTGATTGCAACCGCAGCGGTTTTGCCATTTCGCCGCCAAGATAAAGCATATCGCCTGCGCCCAAAAGTTTTTCGGCGCCGCTACCGTCCAGAATCGTCCGCGAGTCAACTTGTGAAGACACTTGCAGAGCGAGACGCGCTGGAATATTGGCTTTAATCAAGCCGGTAATGACATTGACCGATGGCCGTTGGGTGGAAAGAATCAAGTGAATGCCGGTGGCTCGGCTCATTTGTGCCAAACGGACAACGGTTGCTTCTAATTCGCGCGGGTAAGTGGACATAATATCGGCCAACTCGTCAATAATAATGACGATGTAAGGCATTAAGTTGGGAATTTCTTTTTCATTATCGGTGTTTTTCTTTCCTGCCAATTTTTTCAATTCTGGCGCCAGGACATTTTTATGATAAGAATCAATATCGCGCACTGATTCCGCCTCCAGAATTTCGTAGCGCCGTTCCATCTCTTTCGCCGCCCAGCGCAAAGCCAGAATCGCTTTCTTGGCATCGGTGATTACTGGCGTTAAAAGATGGGGAATTTTGTTGTAAAGCGTCAGTTCCACCCGTTTCGGGTCAATCAAAATAAATTTCAAATTTTCCGGTCCGTTGCGGTAAAGCAAGGAAGCAATCAAGCCGTGAATGGAAACCGATTTGCCTGAACCGGTGGCGCCGGCAATCAGCAGGTGTGGCATTTTGCCAAGATTGCCGAAGTGGCAGCCGCCCGACACGCTTTTGCCCAAAGCCACTAACAGCGATTTTTCCGAACGGGTAAATTCCTCGGCGGAGAAAAGCGTTGCCAAACCGACGATGGTTTTGGTGCTGTTGGGAATTTCGATACCGACCAGCGACCGGCCCGGAATTGGCGCTTCAATTCTGATGGGATGGGCGGCCAAGGCTAACGATAAATCATTTTGCAAGGCGATAATGCGGGAAAGTTTGACGCCCTCGGCTGGTTTCAAAGCGTAGCGAGTGACCGACGGGCCGATGGACACTTCATCCATTTCCACCACAATGCCGAAATTTTGCAGCGTCCGCTTAATCACATTGGCGTTGACTTTGATATCACCGACGCCCGGTTTGCCTTTGTCGCGTTCCAAAATGGAAAGCGGTGGCGGCAGATAAGGTTTGGCAACTACTCGCCAATCGCGGGGGCTGATGATAAAATCTTCGGTTTTGTCGGCGTTTTGCTCTTCTTTCTCGGTTTCATCGTTTCCCGTTTCTTCTTTTTCCAAATCTCCTTCCGGCCGGTCGGCGTATTTTTCCGCCAAGGCTTCCACGTCGTCATAAACCGGTTTTTTGCGCCGGAAAATTTTTCCGATAAAATTGAGTGATTCCAATTTTAGTTCCGCTTCAAAAATTACCAGTAAAGAAATGACAGCGATTGCTGTCAAAAATATGCCGCTAAAATAAAAATCAAAAAGCGAAACCAACCCCCTGGAAATCAATGAACCGATGACCCCAGCTTGTTTTGAAACCAAAATGTCGAACAATCCCAAAGCGGAAAGGAAAAATAAAAAGGAAGCGATGATTTTCGCTAAGGGAAATTTTTTGCGGAACGATTTGATGGAAGCGAAACAGAGTAGGAAGAATAGGATGGGAAAGAGAAAATAACCGATGCCTAAGAGGTATTTCGCCGAGTTGTAAATTTTTTCGCCGGCAATGCCGGCCTTGCTGAAAGAAGCGAGAATCAAAAATACCGCCGCGGCGAAAAAGATAACCGCGAAAGCACTCTTAGTCGTCTCCTTTTTAATGTCATCCAACACTCCGGTTTTCTTTTTCATTTGTGATTATTATATCACAAAATTTATAACAAAAATCTTCAGCGTTTATTGTGTTATTGTGGAAATCAGATATCCACAAAATGTGGATATCTGATTTCCACAACCGTCACTAATTCTTCTTATTTTTCTTCCTCTTCCAAAAGTCAGGTTTTTGTTGCCGATTTTGTTGTTGTTCTTGCTTTGTTACAGGTGAAATATATAATGTCCTATATGATAAAGGACATTTTTATCTTTGTCCTATTTAATGTCTCTTATCATTTTTAATTTTATAAAGGACAAAACGACTTCTGTCTTTTATGGCTTCTGATTATGAAAAACAAATAAATTGGTTAATATATAAGGCGGAACGGTTGGTTTCGGCCTTATATATGGTAACCGATTTAATAAACACTAATGACCCAATCAAATGGCAAATGAGAAAATTGGGTGTTGTCCTTTTGACTGAAATTGGAAAGTTGTTGGAGTCGCCACCGTCAGAGAGAAAAAAAATTATTAATTCCGCCCGCGAGGCGACTGCGGAAATTCTCTCGCTTTTGGAGGTAGTGGCTAACGCTGGCTTAATTTCTAGGATGAATTACTCTTTACTTAAAAAGGAATTCACTAATACCCCGTTGCTTTTGGAACGGGTTGGCAAAGCGGATTCACCTAAATCTATAGGACAAATTCAAAGATATTCTATCGGACACTCTATCGGACAAGCAAAAATCATAAAGGACAAGAAATATTTATCGTCTATAGGACAAAATTTAGTTATTCAGAACAAAGTGAAAAAAGAAGCCAGAAAGAGCCAGATCACAAAGGTTTTTGCCAGTGGCAAAGTTCTTTCTCTAAGTGATTTATCCGAAATGTTTCGTGATTTTGGTTCCAAAATGATTCAACGCGACCTACTTGATCTGGTAAAAAGTGGTGTCCTTAATAAAATTGGCAATAAACGTTGGAGCCGCTATTCGCTTGCTAATCTTTAACTTTTCTTTGACTTCTTGGGGCGATTATGTAAGGATATTGTTATAGGCAAAAGACAAGAAAAAAGCAGTTATCCACAATGGATTTTGTCTTTAGTGTCTTGTGTTATACAATCAACTAGTTAGAAGTTTTCCCGCCCTCTTTGATCCCGCATGTCTTGCCTGAAGTTTTCCCGTTTAATGGAAGAAAATCGGTCCAATTTTTGTCGCTAATTTTTTTCGCCAGCGTTGTTAAAAAGCCGACGGGAAAATTAGTAGAGTTATGGTTAGCGTGTTTTAAGAAACTCGCCAACCTGTTGAAAGTTTAGCATTGAAGCGGAGACAGTAGGCGCGTCGACGCCGTGATGTTTCCCGCGAAGTAATTTTTTCTCCGCCTTAGAAAATTTATTAGTAAGTTCAAACGGAGGAAAAATTATTAATTAATTAAAAAGAAAAGATGAGTATAAAAAAGAATGTTGCGGTGTTCGTTGGTTTGGCTCTGGCTGTCGCAGTGGCAGGAGTAGCCGTGCCGGTGAGCGCTGCCGCTTTGACTCAAGCGCAAATTGACGCCATCATCGGATTGCTTCAATCGTTCGGCGCCGACCAAAGCACAATCAGTAATGTTCAAACGTCTCTCACTGGCGGCACGCCAACCGGCGGCACGGGTGGGACGACGGGCGGTTACGTTTTCAACGCCAATCTCACGATGGGTAGTTCTGGCACCGATGTAAAAAACCTGCAAAAGGTTTTGAACTCAAATGCGGACACTCAAGTGGCGGCTTCAGGTGTCGGTTCAGCCGGCAATGAATCCTCTTACTTTGGCGCTTTGACCAAGGCGGCCGTTATTAAATTCCAAAAGAAATACAGCATTACGCCGGCAGTCGGCTATGTCGGAGCTATCACTCGCGCCAAGCTCAATTCAATGGGTGGCGTGGTGGTAACGCCTCCAGGCACGACTCCTCCGGTAGTAACTCCAATCGGCACCGGTTTGACCGTTACGGCTGGCACACAACCAGCGCCACAGCTGGCTCCGCTTAATGCGGCGCGTGTCCCGATGACCAATATTACTTTCACCGCCGGTTCTGACGGCGATGTGACGGTTAACAGCTTGGTGGTAGAGCGCGGCGGTCCTTCAGTAGATGCCGATGTTTCGGGTATCGTTCTCTTGAATGAGAGCGGCGCCCAAGTCGGTTTGGCTAAAACCTTAAATTCGGCTCACCAAGTAACCTTGAATGAGGCCTTTACGGTTAAAGCCGGTCAATCTCGGACAATGACTTTGGGAATGAATCGGCCTTCAGCTGACGCGGATTCCAGCTCGGCTGGCGCAGTATTCGTTCTTTCCTTAGTGGCGGTTAACACCTCGGCGACGGTTTCGGGTTCTTTGCCGATTGCTGGTACCGCTCAAACAGGCAATGCCGGTTTGACTATCGGTTCGGTGACCAATGCTCGCGGTCCTTTGGACCCGGCTGGCGCCGCTTCCAAGAATGTCGGCACGACCGGTTACACCTTCTCGTCAATTAAAGTTACCGCCGGTTCAACCGAAGATGTCTTGATTAAATCCATTCGTTGGAATCAGGCCTCTTCCGCCGCTTCTTCCGATTTGGCTAACTTGATAACGGTGGTTGAGGGTACTTCCTACCCGACCATTGTTGATTCAACTGGCAAGTATTACACTTCGGTTTTCGGCAGCGGCATCAAGGTTGAGAAAGGTTTCTCCAAAGAAATCTCCATCAAAGGCGATATTACCGGCGGTTCAGGACGGACAGTCGCTTTCAACATTGAAAAGACCACCGACTTGAATCTTGTCGGCGCCCTCTACGGCTACGGCATTACGCCTCCGACTTCCGGCACCGGTTTCTCGGCGGGCAGTATTTGGTATGCCGCTTCCACTATCAGCATTAACACCGGTTCTCTTACAGTGTCGGCTGACACTTCAGTGGCGGCTCAGAATGTTGCCATTAATTTAGCTAATCAACCCCTTGGCGGTTTCAGCGTTGAAGTAAAAGGCGAATCAATTTCGGTTGCCAGCTTGGTCTTCAATGTTATGGCTACCGGCGACGAAGTTTCTGACATTACCAATGTGTCCTTAGTTGATGGCAATGGCGCCGTTTTGGCCGGTCCAGTTGACGGTGTTGATGTTCTGGACCCAAGCGGTACTTTGACTTTCAGCGGCACTATCACTTTCCCGGTTGGTATTACCAAACTTCAACTTAAAGGCAAGTTGGGCACTGACTTTGTCAACAATGATACGGTTCAGGCCTCTACTACGCCGTCATCTAATTGGACGACGGTAACCGGTCAAGTGACCAATCAGACAATTACGCCTTCTCCGAGCACGGCGGTTACCGCCAACACCATGACGGTGAAAGCGGCAGCTCTGACGATTAATGTTTTGTCCACGCCGGTTGCTCAAACGGTTGTTGCTGGTGGCCAAGATTTTGTCTTTACCGCGTATCAGTTGGATGCCACCGCTTCCGGTGAAGACCTTAGAATTGCCCAGTTGCTCTTGGATTACAGCACTAATGGTACTGCAACTAATCTAACCAGCTGTCGGTTGTACAACGGCACTACTGCTTTGAACACCGGTTCTAACGCGGTTAATCCGAGCGCGGCGGCTTCGTCAACAACCTTTACCTTTGATTCAGCTCTCGTTGTTACTAAGGGCACCACTAAATCCTTGGATCTCAAGTGTAATATTGCGTCGGGTTCATCAGGTCAATATTACTGGGGTATTTCCGCGACTCAAACGGTTACTGGTGTGACTTCCGGTCAAGCGGCGACTATTACTCAAAATTCTGCTGCCGGTCAGAGGATGACAATGTCCTCCGCTGGCACCTTGGCGATCGCTCTTGACGCTTCCAGTCCGTCTTACAAAGTGGCATCAGCTGGCACTACCGGCAATACTGTTTCCGTGCTTCGTTTAACAGCTACCAACGAAGATATTAATTTATCAACGATCGCTCTTCAGCTTACTTCCAGCGCGACCAGCACCAGTGATGATGTTACTAAGGTAACTTTGTGGGAAGGCACGACGCAAGTTGGCGAGGCCTACTTCAATACCACTAACAAAGACAGCACTGGCGTTTGGATGGCAACTTCAACTCTTTCTTCCGCGGTTGTTGTCACTAAGGATGTTGACAAGTTGCTCACTGTTAAAGTTGACTTCCCGAGTCAAAGCACGACTGGTGCTGGCAAACCCGGCTCGTTAGTCGCCATTGACCACAATGGTTCTAGCGGTACCTATGGTACTGGCGCTTCAAGCGGCACGACAATTTACGCTACCGGTTCAGACACTGCCACAGCTGGTATTCGGGTCTTCAAATCAGTGCCAACCATTACTTTCCCAGGTCTATCGGATACTGTTTTGTCGGCTGGCAGAAAGGATTTGTTCCGCTTCAATGTAACGGCGGCGCCTGGAGGTCAGGTTGGTATCCAACGGATTTCCGTCAGGATTTCCACCTCGTCCGCCACAGCTTCGTCCGATATGGTTGACGCGGTCAACGCTTACGCTTACGAGGACTCCTCTTACTCCACAGCGGTTTCCGGTATTCAGTCCGACGGCGCGTTTATGAGCGGCAGTTTGGATTTGACCGCGAATTGGGCTAGCAATGCAACGCAGTTTGACATCTCGGCGGCTGATTCTGCCAACGCCTCTACCACCGTGGTAGTGCCGGCTGGCGCGACGAGATACTTCGTAGTGAGAGGCGATGTTGCTAACTTGGCTGGTGCCAGTTACAGCGTAGCGACGGTGCTTGAAGGCGATGCCAGCTATTCGGCCAATGTCTACGCGAATTCGTTCGGCACGGCGACCACTACTTACTTGGCAACCAGCACCTATCTGTTCAATACATCGGCTCAAAACGATTTCATCTGGAGGCCGTTCTCTACGACTACTGCTCAAAGCATGAATGCTAATGACTTCGCTAATGGTTATGGTTTGTCTGGTTTGCCGTCAGGCAGTTCCAACAGTCAGACCTTGAATAAGTAATTAACCTCTTGTGCTCCTTCCCCACACTTGGGGAGGGATGGGTTACAAATCGCCCCGATGTTCATCGGGGCGATTTGCTTTCCTTGTTTTTTTCATTAAGATGATTATATGAAAAATAATAAAAATAAAATTTTCTTTATTTCATTGGCCGTTTCAGTTATTGCCGGTGTCGTTTATTACGGTTATCAGGAAATAAAAAGTTTTCAGGTTGCCGGTTCGGGTAGTGAGTCAACGACTACCGGCAAACACACTATTGAAATCGCGCCGGGGGTTTTTGCTGAAATAGAAGGCAACGCTTTACCGACGATAACAAGAGTGCCCATTGAAAGTTCTTTGACAGTACCGAATCTTGACAAACCAATAAAAATTCCTGTTGCGACGGATACTCAAAGTGGTCAGAAGTTAGTTAATCAAGCAAAAGAATTAGTCGTGGCGCTAAAAGCCAACCCGGATTCCTACGAAAACTGGTTGGATTTGGGAATTTACCGGAAAATGCTAAATGATTATGAGGGGGCGGAGGAGATTTTTGTTTATTTGACCAAAGCGGCGCCCGAAGTGGCTATCGCTTACATTAATTTAGGCGACCTCTACACTTATTATTTTCACGACAATAAAAAAGCCGAAGCCAATTTTTTGAAAGCGGTGGAATTAGCCCCTCGTTGGCTGGAGACATATACCCGAACGGTGGATTTCTATGTTACGGTGCTTAATGATAAAACCAAAGCCCTAAAATTTTTGGAAAATAGCATTACCAAGTACCCCGATATGAAATCACAGCTTGAGCCAATATTGAAAAATCTTTAAGTTATCCACAGTTTTGTCGGTTTTTTTCTAGACAAGAGTATAATAATTATGGCGAAAAAAATTGAACCGCTTTGTCGAAAGCGGCGTTTCGCTTTTTCTTTTAATATTTGTTTAAAATTAAATTTGTTATGAAATTATTTAAGAGCAAAGATTTTTATTCGGTAGCTTTGGCGGTGATGATTTCTTTGGCGGTGGTGGCGGTGAGCGTTTCAGCGGCGACGACCATCAGCACCAGCATTTCCACCGGCGGGACATTTGATGTGACTGGCTTGAGCACTTTGACCGGCGGTTTTATTTCTTCGGCCTCTTCAACCGTCTCGGGAGCATTGACCGCCGCCAGTTACCTTGGAGCATCATCAACAGCGGGCTTTACCGGTTTGTCATCCCTCTACGGCGGTTTCATTTCCGCGGCTTCCTCAACCGCCGTTTCAACCTTAACAGTAGGTGGCGTATTCCAGGCCTCTAGCACGGCGCTCGTCGGCGGCTTGTCCACCTTGACGGGATTCTTGAGCACGGCATCTTCAACTGTTCACTCTACTCTAAATGTCAGCGGCGTATTCCAGGCCTCTAGCACGGCGCTCGTCGGCGGCTTGTCCACCTTGACGGGATTCTTAAGTACGGCATCTTCAACTGTTCACTCTACTCTAAATGTCAGCGGTGTGTTCCAGGCCTCTAGCACGGCGCTCGTCGGTAGTTTGGCATCCCTCTACGGCGGTTTTATTTCTTCGGCCTCTTCAACCGTCTCGGGAGCATTGACCGCCGCCAGTTACCTTGGAGCATCATCAACAGCGGGCTTTACCGGTTTGTCATCCCTCTACGGCGGTTTCATTTCCGCGGCTTCCTCAACCGCCGTTTCAACCTTAACAGTAGGTGGCGTATTCCAGGCCTCTAGCACGGCGCTCGTCGGCGGCTTGTCCACCTTGACGGGATTCTTGAGCACGGCATCTTCAACTGTTCACTCTACTCTAAATGTCAGCGGCGTATTCCAGGCCTCTAGCACGGCGCTCGTCGGCGGCTTGTCCACCTTGACGGGATTCTTAAGTACGGCATCTTCAACTGTTCACTCTACTCTAAATGTCAGCGGTGTGTTCCAGGCCTCTAGCACGGCGCTCGTCGGTAGTTTGGCATCCCTCTACGGCGGTTTTATTTCTTCGGCCTCTTCAACCGTCTCGGGAGCATTGACCGCCGCCAGTTACCTTGGAGCATCATCAACAGCGGGCTTTACCGGTTTGTCATCCCTCTACGGCGGTTTCATTTCCGCGGCTTCCTCAACCGTTTCTTCTAATCTTAATGTCACCACATTTGGTGTTGCTTCTTCTACGCCGGCGAAAGCTGTGGGAGTAACAGGCAGTGCGATTATCACTTCTACTGGGACAACAACGGTAAATCTTGAAGCAACCACGGCCGGACAAGGTAGTTGTATCCAGCTTACCGGCACCGATGGGGTTAATTACGCAGTTTACGCTACGGCATCGTCAACTAATACTGGTCGGCTTGTAGTCGAGGTCGGAAGATGTAATTAATCAACCTTCCCATGAAATTAAATAAATTAATAACAGGATTAGTCGCTGCTGTATTGTTATTGTCAACTAGTGTGGTGTTTGCCGCTTACGACGATGTATCACTTTCTACCGGTTCAGAGATTTCAGTTTCCGGTGGCACTTTGACGGGTGCCGGCGGCGCTACTTTGGAATCATTGACAGTTGATACCAGTACTTTTACCGTAGTGATGCCAGCTAATTCTAGTTTTACTTTTGCCTCAGCAGATAAGAAAACTATCACAGTGACCGGTAGCTTGGGTTCGGTAACAGTCACTTCCAATTGTGGTAGTTCGTCTAGCACCTATACTTTCACCAATCCGTCCAGCGGTTCCACTTTAAATCTGACTATTGAGGTCGGTTCAGCCACTTGTAGTGGCGGTTTGAGCGTTAGGAACAACAGTAATAGCGTAACCTTTGGTGTCGGTGGCGGTGGCGGTGGCGGCGGCGGTGGTGGTGGTGGTGGGGGCAGCACAGTTGTGGCGCAAACCACAACGCCGACTACTCCAATTTATGCCAGCGGTTTGAGTTCTACGCAAGTTAACGCTATTATCGCCTTGCTTCAATCATTCAACGCCGACCAGAGTGTCATTGATAAAGTAAAAATGTCTTTGTCTGGCGCTGTTAAAACTACAGGTAGTTCAGTTTCAGGAGGAACGACGGGCATTGGCATTGCCAAGGGTTATGTTTTTGCGAAATCGCTTAAAACCGGCAATACCAATACCGATGTCAAAATGCTTCAGCTCATTCTAAATTCTTCTTCTGATACGCAAATTAGCGCCAGTGGCGCCGGTTCGCCAGGTAATGAGACGAATTATTACGGCTCGCTGACTCGCAAGGCGGTGGAGAAATTCCAGGTGAAATACGGCATTGCTAAATCGGGCGAGCCGGGCTATGGCACGGTTGGGCCGATGACGAGGGCGAAGCTGAACGAATTGGCGAAGTAGTTTCGGATATTCCCCAGATTTGGGATTTTTAGAGGCGATTTTTAGAGGCGAAGCCTCCAAAGGAGGCTTCGCCTCTTTTAATTTAAATTTTGCGCAGATATCTGCGCAAAATGTTTTTGCCATTTTGTTTGTTCTAAGTTAAAATCTATAATATGAAATATCTGGATAAAACCTTTTTTAAATTCCTAGATGGTTTTCTGGTGATTTTAATCGTCAGCTTTTTGTTTCTTTTTGCAATTCAATTTTTTTGATTGAATTTGATTGAATTTGATTGAATTTGATTGAATTTGATTGAATTTGATTGAATTTGATTGAAATGGACAAACTCGGATTTTTAGAATGATTACAAAAAATAGCAGATAATTGCGATAGCGAATATCTGCGTGAAGCGAAATATGATATGTTTAAATTAAATTATGGTTAAATAAAAAAATATGAGATATAGAAAGAGTGAAATCAGCAGAAAAATTTTGATATTGCTTTTGGGTGGTATAGCTCTTGGCTTAACTCATTCACCAAAACAATATTTCAAAATACTTAGTGGAATGGTCGATGAATGGAAGGGAATTAATAAATTTAGTTTCAAGAGGACTATAAAAAGTTTATATCACTCTGGTATGTTGAAAGAGATAAAAAATAAAGACGGCACAATTAGTGTGGTATTGAGCGAGAAAGGAAGGGAAATAGCGGAGGTTTATAGTTTGGATAATCTTAAAATTGACAGACCAAAAAAATGGGATGGTAATTGGCGGGTAGTAATTTTTGATATTCCAGAACGAATTAAAAAAGTCAGAGAAGCTTTGCGTATGCATTTGCGGAATTTAGGATTTTACGAATTACAGAAATCGGTTTTTATTTGTCCATTTTCGTGCGTCAAAGAAATAAATCAGATTATTGATTTTTACGATATCAGTGAGCATGTGCGAATTTTGATGGCTCATTCATTGGACAATGAAGATGAATTAAAGAGCAAGTTTGGAATTTAGCAGATATCTGCTATCGCCAGTATCTGCTGTTTTGTTTCAATTTAATTCGTCTGTTCGTTTACTCGCCTTAATTTTACTCGCTTTAATTTTTAACCTGTGCTAATTTAGTGGCATTAGGCCAAAGACAATAGGCAATATAAGTCCTATCGAGGTCAAAAATCTCTTCGGAGTTTTTGTCTGAGGTCTTGTAAAAGAAGGTCGAGATTAAGTTTAAAATTAAAAACAAAACGTGGCAAAAACTAAAGCACAAAAAAAAGCATCATTGGCAACGATTGCTAAATTGATTAAGGATGTCAAAGATGCGGGTTCGGTGGCGTTGGTTAAATTCAGCGGTTTGACAGTTGCTGATGCGACTAACTTTCGCCGGAAACTGCGCGCCGAAAGCGTCAATTATTTGGTAACTAAGAAAACGCTGGCCAAGAAAGCACTCACCGAAAGCGGGGTGGCTGGCGAAGTTCCAGCCCTTGATGGCCAAATCGGTCTGGCTTGGGGCGCCGACCAGATCGCGCCGGCCCGCGGCGTTTATGAGTTCCAAAAGCAGTCGGAGAAAAAGGTGGAATTACTCGGTGGAATTTTTGAAGGGCGATTTATGAATTGTCAGGAGATGAGTAGCATTGCCGCTATTCCTTCGCGTCAAACGCTCTACGCCCAATTGGTAAATGTCATCAATTCGCCGATTCAGGGATTGGTAATGATTCTCGATGGTATGGCGAAAAAGAAAGTGGTCTAAAAATTTCCAATTCCTAATTTCTAATTACTAATCAAATGGAGAAATGACCAAATGATTTAATTAGAAATTTTGAAATTAGATATTGATTAGAAATTAGTAATTAGATATTAAAAATATGACCGAAGAAATAAAGAAAGAAGAAGTCATTGTCGAAATTCCCGCCAAGTTCAAGGATTTGGTGGAGAAAATCGAAAAGCTGTCGGTATTGGAGCTGAATGAGCTGGTAAAATTACTGGAAAAGAAATTTGGCGTGTCGGCTCAAGCTGTCGCGGTCGCTGGCCCCGCCTTCCCGCCAGGGCGGGACGAGGCAAAGGAAGAAAGAATTTCATTTAATGTGGAACTTAAAGAAGGCGGCGCTCAAAAAATCGCTGTAATCAAAGTCATCAAGGAAGTTTTGGGTCTTGGCTTAAAGGAAGCTAAGGATTTAGTTGATGGCGCGCCGAAGACGCTTAAGGAAGGTATGAAAAAAGCCGAAGCCGAAGAGCTCAAAAAGAAAATAGAAGCGGCGGGTGGTAAAGTTGAGCTAAAATAAGGGGTCTGCTAGTATTCGGTCATGGAAATCCTAAGCAAGCTTTTCGGCAGTCCGACGCGCGTTAAGTTGATGCGCTTCTTTCTCTTTAATCCTGATAAAATTTACTCTAGCAAAGAGGCGGCCAGCCGCGCTCACGCTTTGCCGCGGGAAACGGAAAAGGAACTGCGAATTTTTGAAAAAGTCGGCTTTATTAAGCGTCGCGGTATTATTGAAACCGAATTAACAACTCGTCGGAATAAAAAACCGCTGGTCCGCCGCCGAAAAACTGTCGGCTGGACATTAGACCGGCTTTTTCCGTATCTCTTGCCTCTAAAAAATTTGATCATTAACACCACTTTGATTGACCACCGCGAAATGGTTCGCCGTTTGGCGCGCGCCGGCAGTTTGAAATTGGTGATTGCCGCCGGCGTTTTTATCCAAGAAGAGGAAAGCCGTTTGGACCTGCTCATTGTCGGTGATCACTTGAAAAAAACCGTTATTGGTCGGGTGGTGAAGGCGATGGAGTCGGAGATTGGCAAGGAGTTGCGTTATGTGATTTTGGAGACCTCGGAGTTCAAATATCGCGCCAGTATTTGCGATAAGTTGATTCGCGATGTGACGGATTATCCCCACCAGAAACTTTTGGATAAATTGGAACAGGAGAAAGAAGAATAGGGATTTGTGGATATCTCGCTTCCGCCCGTCTTCTTGTTTGTGGTAGAATGTAAGGGCCGAAACATTATCAATTTTAATAAATAATTTTTATGACTGAACCATGGAGCAATGTGCTGGTAGCGTCTTTTCAAGATGTTTGGTTAGGCGTTGCCGGTTTTTTGCCAAAATTAATCGTGGCCTTTGTCATTGTCGTCGTTGGTTGGATTGTCGGTGCGGTTTTGCGCAAATTGATTGTCCATTTGTTTAGAATTTTGCGAGTGGACAACATTCTGAAACAAGCAAAAGTTGAGCAGGTGGTCAATAAGGCGGGTTTCAATTTGGATTCCGGCCGCTTCATCGGCGGTTTGGCGGAGTGGTTTGTAATCGTGGTCTTTTTGGTGGCGGCTTTTGATGTGCTCGGCTTAAATCAAGTGACCGCCTTTCTTCAACAGGTGGTGTTGCTGTATTTGCCGCAGGTGATTGTGGCGGCCTTGATTCTCTTGGCGGCGGCGGTGATTGCCGAAGCGATGCAGAAAGTGATTGTCGGTTCCGCCAAAGCGGTTGGCGTTAAATTCGCCCATTTGGCTGGCACGATAACCCGCTGGGCGATTTGGGTTTTTGCCATCCTAGCGGCGTTGTTCCAATTGGGCATCGCGGCGGCTTTCATTCAGACCTTGTTCACCGGCATGGTGGTGGCGCTGGCACTGGCGCTCGGTTTGTCTTTCGGTTTGGGCGGCCAAGAAGCGGCGGCTCGTTATATTGAAAAGATTCGTCAGGAAATTGCCGAAAAGAAATAAAGTTTCTTTTGAAAAAAGTAAAAAGGCTAAACCTTAAGGTTTAGCCTTTTTAGTTACTACCCAAAACTTTTTGTTTTTGCTATCATAATTAAATATGGAACGGACATATATAAAAGAATTAAAAGAGAAGGTTGACGAATCTGCCTCATCGGCGGACAAAGTAAGAATCGCCGGCTGGGTAGATGTGCGGCGCGACCACGGCAAATTGATTTTTATTGATTTGCGCGATGTTACCGGAAAAGTCCAGATGGTGATTTTGCCCAATCATAAAGAGGCGCACGAATTGGCGCAAAAAGTTCGGCCCGAATGGGTGATTGAAGTGGTCGGCAAAGTCAACAATCGGCCGGAAAAATTGGTAAATAAAAACGAACCGAATGGTGAAATTGAAATAGAGGTTTTGGAATTGAAAGTTTTGAACGAAGCCGAAACTCCACCCATTGATATTTCTGGTGATGGTAAAGAGATAAATGAAGAAATGCGGTTAAAGTATCGTTATCTTGATTTACGAAGGCCACGGCTTCAGAAAAATATAAGAATTCGTTCCGAATTTGTTGACCGCGCCCGTCAGTATTTATTTAGCAAAGGTTTTACTGAAATTGAAACACCATATTTTACCAGTACAACACCAGAAGGTTCTCGCGACTTTGTTGTTCCAAGCCGAATGTATCCGGGAAAATTTTTTGCTTTACCCCAAAGTCCTCAGCAGTATAAGCAGCTTTTAATGGTGGCTGGTTTTGAAA
>MHSF01000004.1:0-9099 GCA_001822695.1 Candidatus Taylorbacteria bacterium RIFCSPLOWO2_02_FULL_44_35
TGGCAGCAACAAACCGACACCTTCTCGGTGAACGCCCTGACGCCGACGACAACGATACCGATTTGGATTAAATCCACCGCCACCTCTTCCTTTGCCGGAGGGATTGAGTCCTGGGGCAAGATTGGCGCTCCGTATTTCAACGCCACGAGCACGACCGCGACTTCTACATTCAGCGGGGGACTCGTAGTAAACGGCACAGGAGTCATGCTTAACCAAGGCACGCCTGCCAATACTTTGGTGACGACGGCGGGGGGCAACGTCGGCATCGGGATGACGGCACCGGCCACAAAATTAGAAATTACCTCATCAGATGCAACTATATTAAAAGCTTCTCGTTCGGGAACCAGCGGTTATATAGAATTGAGAAGCGGCACAGGGATCACCACTAAATTTCAACCACGAATCCTGGGAGTGGAAGATAGCGATGGAACCGGACTGGATACTTTTGCATGGGAGATGGTTGGCCAAGTGGATGCCGATACAGCTGGAGGATTACCAGCAATTTCATTCGATGGCAGGAACTCCAGCTCGGCTTTAGCTAATAGACCGATCTGGGGAGTTGGTTCGTATGTAGGTAGTTTGAGCGATTACAAAGTATTAGTTTCAGCTTCCGGCAACGTCGGCATCGGGACGACCAGTCCCTACGCTAAATTAAGTGTGGAAGGTTCATCAGCGCTGGGCAACTCCGCGCTAGCTGGTTACTTCACCGCCACCACCACCGCCACCTCAACCTTCGCCGGGGGTTTATCAGCCAAGGTACTCAACACCACTAATGCCACCTCTACTCTAACTGGTCTGATTGTTTCTTCCTCTGGCCTTCAAGTGTCTAACTTAATTTGTAATGGTTTAGGCAACAGTGGCAAACTGACCACCGATGCTTTAGGTAATGTGTTCTGTGCGGCTGATGTTAGTGGAGCGGGCGGAGGGGCGGAGTATGATTGGAAACAACAAACTGACACCTTCTCGGTGAACGCTCTGACGCCGACCACCACCATTCCCATTTGGATTAAATCCACCGCCACCTCTTCCTTTGCCGGAGGGATTGAGGCCTGGGGCAAAATCGGGGCGCCGTATTTCAATGCGACTAGCACGACTGCCACCTCAACATTCGCCGGTGGCGCGCTTTTTGCGACAGGTGGGGGGAATGTCGGCATCGGGACGACGAGTCCTTACGCCACACTCACAGTTCATGGTGAGGCAGTGGCGCTTAATTTCACAGCTACTTCTACCACGGCGACGAGCACTTTCCAAGGCGGGATGTCGCTCACCGACGGGGCCTTCCGACACTACACGAGCGGCGTAACACAGGTAGACAATCTGGAACTTGGCAATATCGCTTTTGACACCAATGCCGGTTGGGTAACTTGGGTGGATTTGCCGATAAATTCCTCGGCACCGTCGGGAACCAGCGAGGCGTTCTCTGCTACTCTCCAGGGTGAGCAAGTCTTTACGGTTTACGGCGAAGCGAATGGTAGTGGAGTAATTACGAAGACCCGCGCCGTGGTCGGCACCTCCACAGCGGCGGTTCTCACAAGCGCCAACATCCCGTACGGTTCTTTGATTGTCGCCGACGGGGCGCTCTGCGTGGATGACGGCGGGGCGAGCAACTGCGATGACGGCGCTTTGACGCGTGGCAACATTTACGCCGAGTCCACTTCCATCGGTTTGATTGACTTGGCGGAAAATTATCCGACTAAAGACGAGATGCTTTCGGCGGGCGATTTGGTGATGTTGGACCAGGACAATCCGGTGTTTGTCAAAAGGTATCAAACTAACGAAGCTAGTTCCACTTCTCCTGTTCTTCTCGGCGTGATTTCCACCGCGCCCGGCGTTTTGCTTGGTAGTTTCGGCAACGCGCTTTACTCCGAGGAAATAAAAGTGCCGGTGGTTTTGGCGGGTAGAGTGCCGGTGAAAGTAAATTTGGACGGCGGAGAGATTGCCATTGGGGACAGGATTGGACCGTCTTTCGTTTCCGGCATCGGCGCCAAGGCGACGACGAGCGGGCAGACGCTCGGCGTCGCCCTTGAGCCGTTTACCGCTACAAGCACTAACACATCAATTATGGTGTTCATTGACCGACAATTCAATTTTGTCGGCGAGGATTTGTCGGACATTGAATCGTTAGTAGCTTCCACTACCAGCGCGCTTGCTGAGTCGCCGTCCTTCATTGAAAAAGTGGCGCTGAAGGTTTTGGATTACCTTTCGTCAATCGGCACGCGAATCGCCCAAGGTTTGCTGCAAGTCAAAAAACTGGTAGTGGATGACGAACTTTGCATCGGCGGGACTTGCGTTAATGAAGCGCAGTTGGCAGCATTATTAAGTAATTCTCAAGTTCCAAGTTCCAATAATCAAACAAATCCCAATAATCAAAATCCAAATAATCAAACTGGACCGACGATAACAATTCAGGGGAATAATCCGGCAGAAATTGAAGTGGGCGCGACCTATGTTGATTTGGGAGTGATTGCCCGGGACAGCAACGGTAATGATTTGAGCGTCCGCAATTTCGTGAACGGCGTCCAAGTTGTTCAAATTTCTTTAGACACTTCCACCAGCACTTCGTATACCATTGATTACTCGGCGACCGATAATAATAGCTTGACGGCGACTTCCACTAGAATAGTAAACATCATAGCTTCACAAGATTTCACAGCTAACGAAGCTAATGCAGCTATTGAAGCTGTTCCGGATATTGCGACCACCACTCCGCCGGTAGTAGAGACACCAGTGCCGGAACCAATACTTGAGCCCGTAGCTGAACCGGAAGCGACAACTACGGATGGCGGAGATACGGCGATTACCACAAGCAGTCAGTAATAACGATTAAAAATGAAAAAAGATTTCAAAAATTTGATTGATGCATCTCGATTAAGTCACAAGTCAGGTGATATAGTGAGCATTGATTTTGAGTCCCTAAAGAAAAAGTTCAAGGCGCTTTTGCCTTGAACTTTTTCTTGTTACCTCCGCCTTGCGGCGGAGTCGGGCCGAAGCCGTTTGTACCAATATGTTAGCAAACCCATTTAAAAAGTCAAGAATGTTATCCACACTATTGGTAATAGTGATTTTTGCGGCGCTTGCGGCGGCGGTTTGGTATTTCGCTGATTCGTCTAAAAAAAGGTCTGACCTTTCTGTAGATTTAAGGTCAGACCTTTCTAATCCGGAACTTTCGAAAATTTACTCAAATGCCGACACCATCCCCGAACCGGAGCAGAAAAAACTGGATTTGCCAAAAACTTTCCGCCACGAAAGCGCCGGGTTTTCGTTTTCTTACCCTGATAGTTTTTCGGTATCGCGGTTGTCCGCTTCAGCAGAAGGGGCGGGCGAAACAATCGTGGTTCAAGATTCAAAGCGCCAAGCCGGATTTCAAATTCATCTTGAACCCTACGATGACCCGGATACCGACATTACCGTCGAGCGCCTTGGGCGCGACATTCCGGAGATGGTCGTCAAAGAGCCGCAGGAAGTGCTCATCGGCGGCGCTTCCAGTGGAAATCAGATTTCCACAGGACTGGCGTGGGTCGCGGAAGACACTGGCACCCGCGAGATCTGGTTTATTTTCCGTGGCACCCTCTACCAACTCACCTCGCCGCTGTCAAATGACACTTTATTACAGAGAGTGCTTACTACTTGGCGGTTTGAGTAAATGTTATCTTAAACTTCAATATGGAAAAAGATTTTGACAAGTGGAATGAAAAGAAAAAACGATTAGACAGCTTGGAAAGCAGTTTTGATTTTCATGAGCGGGAAGTGTGGTGGTGTTCAATTGGCGTCAATGTCGGTTCAGAACAACACTCCACCTCTGAAGATTTCGGCAGGCCGGTCTTGATTATCCGCCGCTTTTCTCCCAATGTATTTTGGGGAATTCCGCTTACTACGAAAGTCAATGCAAAAGTTCCATTCAGAGCCCGTATCATCATTGATAGCGTCTCCAATGATGTGTTAATTCAACAACTGCGAGCTTTTGATAGAAGGAGATTGCTTCGCAAAGTTACTATGGTGTCGGAGGAGGATTTTAAAAAAGTTATTGATTGTATTGAAGAAGTTGTCAAAAAGACGAACCCCGCTTTCGCGGGGTTCTCGGAGGCCGAAGCCACAGTTGCAGAGAGTATAGGGAAAAGAAAGAAAAAGTCAAGTAGATATGTGGATAACAAAACAAACGGCCCCCGCTTGCGCGGGGGCCTCGGAGGCCGCATGGCCGTTAGAGGCAGTGTAATAGTAATAAAGCCATCAAACATGATAAATAGCACAGATTCACAATTGAAAATTGCCGCGCGAGCTTCACTAAGCGCCGCGCTCATTCTCGGGTTTATTTTTCCGGGCGTATTTTCTGTATTTATCCCAAGTGAAGCTCGCGCGGCCGCCACCATTTCCAAATCCCTTTCTCGTCCTATAAACGAAATCGGCCTCGTCGGCTGGTGGACCTTTGACGGTCCGAAAATGCTCACCAATGTCGCCGACTCCAGCGGGCAGGGGAATAATGGGTCGCTCATCCTCGGCGCGACCGGGAACACGAGTACTACCACTGCCCCCGGCAAAGTGGGCCAGGCGCTGTCGTTTGACGGGGTGGATGATTATGTTTCAAAAACCTCTTTTTCTGGCGATACGGGTTCCGCCGGGACAGTGTCATTTTGGGTTAAATTAAATGCACTCAGCGGCGGAAGCCAAGTTAAGGGTTTGCTGACGGCATCAGATGCCCCCCTACGCTTTTTTTTAGATGTCAATGATAGGTGGCGGATTATTGTAAAAGATACTCTCGCTGCAAACATCGCGGACATCTCTCCTAGCGGAGTTCCAGCGCTCGGCGTCTGGATACACTTAGTTGGCACTTGGGATGCCAGTATAGCGCGATTTTATAAAAACGGCGTCGTGATTGACACAGACAACACCGTAACGACTACTTATGCGACCATCAACGGAAAAACAATTTACCTAGGGAGTGACCGACTCACAGCCAACCGCTATCTTAACGGCTCCCTTGACGATGTCCGCATCTACAACCGCGCCCTGTCGGCCGCCGAGATAACGCGGCTCTACCAAATCGGCGCCACATCCAAAATCGCCAAGACCCTGCCCGGCCGCGATTCTTTAACTTCCGGCCTGGTCGGCTGGTGGACGATGGATGGCCCCGACACTCTCACCAACATCGCCGACAAAAGCGGGCAGGGGAATACTGGCAGTTTGATTCACGGCGGTTCCGGCACCACCACAGCTCCCGGCAAACTCGGCCAGGCGCTGAATTTTGACGGGAGTGATGACGCTATTAATGTCGGTTCCCCGGCCGTTCTTGATGATCTTGGACCGATGACGATTGCGCTGTGGGCAAATGCGGATGGATATGGCGAGGGTGGCCAAGGATACTTTATCACAAAAACATTTAATTGTTGCAGTGTCACGGAAGGTTGGGTATTGCAGGCCGTCGGTGGTTATACAAATGTGTACTTCACTGTTGATTATGTCACCACTGACTTATTTCTCTACTCCGCAAATGGTACATTCCCGTCTTCTGATCTCGGCAAATGGGTTCATTGGGTTGTGACCTGGGATGGAACCTCAAGCGCTTCCGGAGTGCGTTTTTACAAAAACGGAGTGGAGATTAGCAAAGGTTCAACCACTGATGGGGCTGGAGCTCGGGTCAGTGACGCAACCCGAAATCTGTTCATTGGCAGTGATGCTAGTGGTAGTGCACTACGATCTTTCGACGGTCGTATGGACGACGTCCGCGTCTACAACCGCGCGCTGTCGGCCACAGAAGTTCTGCAACTTTATAATCTGGGGAGATAATAATAAAATGACCAATGACAAATGACCAATGACAAAATTTTAAAAAAGTTATGGTAAAAGATAAAAAATTGTTAGATAATCAAATCGCTTTTTATAAGACGCCGGATGGTTCGGTGAATATTGAAGTCCTCTACGCCGAGGAGAATATTTGGCTTCAGCAAAAGCGCCTGGCGGAGCTTTTTGATACGACACCTCAGAATATTACCCAGCATCTCAAAAATATTTATGCGGAAGGCGAGTTGGATATGTTGGCAACTTGTAAGGATTTCTTACAAGTTCAAAAAGAAGGTGAAAGGGAGATTAAAAGAAATACCGCTTTCTACTCCTTAGAAGCGATTATTGCCGTTGGTTACCGTATAAATTCGGAACGGGGTACGCAGTTTCGCCAATGGGCGACGGGAATTTTGAAAAATTATATCCACAAAGGCTATGCCTTGGATAATAATCGGATGAAATACGGCTCTCGTTTCAGCGCCAGATATTTTGACGAACTGTACGAAGAAATTAAAGATATCCGCACGAGCGAGCGGATGATCTATCAAAAAATTACCGATATTTACGCGACAGCGATTGATTATTCCTCCAAGGCCTATGAAAGCAAAGAATTTTTCGCGACGGTTCAAAACAAGCTTCATTTTGCCATAACCGGCAAAACCGCGGCGGAAATTATTACGGAACGAGTAAGCAGTAAAAAAGCCAAAATGGGATTAACTTCATGGCGACGCTCTCCGCGGGGGAAAATTATGCCAAGCGACACAATGATTGCCAAAAATTATTTGGATAAAAAAGAATTGACTCATCTCAACAACATCGGCAATATGTATCTTGATTACGCGGAATTGCAAGCGGCGCGCGGCCGGGTGATGACTATGAACGATTGGGTGGAGAAGCTTAACGCCTTTCTCAAATTCAGCGAATATGAAATTCTAACGAACGCGGGAAAAATCAGCCATGAAGTGGCGGAAACATTGGCGCTCCGCGAATTTGAAAAATATCGCAAAGAGCAAGATAAAGATTACATTTCTGATTTTGACCGTGAGGTTAAAAAAATATTAGGAGCAAAGAAGAAAAAGAAATAGCCAAATGATAAAAAACGAGACGGCGCTCTTGACGCTGCCCGCGTCTACAACCGCGCGCTGTCGGCGGGGGAGGTTAGGCAGTTGTATAATATGGGGAGATAGGGATTTTGTTGAAATCAGATATCAACATCAGATGTTGATATCTGATTTCAACAAGTACCATCATTCGTTTTCATTTTCAAAAGAAAGGCTAGCAATTCCAGATACTATTTTGTCCCTTTCCCTTATTCCTTCTCGTCCCAAAATCATATCTTTGCACAATCGTTTAAATTCTTTTGGACCGCCCAAAGTTTCCCTGAGAGGTTTTATGTCTACAATTGGTGAATTTCTCGTTCCTCCGTAATCGCCCAAGCTTGAGAAAGGATATACAACTGCCCATTCCCATGCTTCCTCAAAATTTTGCACTGTCCACTCGTATCCTTTGGGATGCATTTCAAAAGTATTTTTTACCATCACATATGGTACAACCCACATGAGATACTCGTCTTTGTCAATTATTTTCGCATGATATGCACCTTGAAAAAGCGCGCCTTTTTCTTGGTACTTATCGTTAAAATGTTTAGCCATACTAATGCCGGATTTTTGCATGAACTTAGAAATTCCATCTCCTTTTGTTTCTAACCCGATAATATGCAGGTGATTATTAAGCAGGGTAAATGCGCACAGGGAAAATAAGGGATTGCGCTTTGGCCATGATTCGGGCCAGAAAAATATTTTTGTACTAAAGGGATCTTCAATATCGCGTAAACCATTTATCTTTGAGACTGTATCATTTAAATAGTAATGTACTTTTAGAAAGCGCCAGCGATCTGTTTCATCTTTGACAATCGGAAGGCCGCGTCCACCACGGCGAATTATGTGTACGAAATTACCTGCGCTAAATGGTTCTTTTCTCATAATAATGTAATAAAAGTTTATAACAGTTGAAATCAGATATCAACATCTGATGTTGATATCTGATTTCAACAGATGTATGTTTAGAATTTTGATTTTAGAGATTGCTTGTAATTTGGTGTTTATGATTTGGAATTTTTGCCATTGTGCTAAAATAGCGGAATGATAGAGAAAGATATGCTAGAAAAAGAAGTAAGGGTGCGATTCGCGCCGTCGCCGACGGGGTTTTTGCATTTGGGCAATGCCCGGACGGCGCTGTTTAATTTTTTATTCGCCCGCCATTTCGGCGGTAAGTTTATTCTGCGGGTGGAAGATACTGATAAAGAGCGCGGCAAGCCGGAATACGAGAAAGATATTTTAGAAAATTTGAAATGGCTGGGTATTGAGCATGATGAATTTTTTCGTCAATCTGATCGACTGGAGATTTACAAGAAATATTTGCGGCAGCTTTTGGATTCCGGCGCGGCGTATGTGTCCAAGGAGAAGCCCGTCTCCGTCCCGCTTAGCGGGACTACGGCGCGGCGAAGCGAAGTTATCCGTTTTAAAAATCCCGGCCAAAAAATTTCTTTTTGCGATTTAATCAAAGGCGAAATTACTTTTGATACCAAAGAACTCGGCGATTTTGTGATTGCCAAAAGTATTGACGAGCCAATTTTTCATTTTGCCAATGTGGCAGATGATTTAGAGACCGGCATCACTCACATTATTCGGGGCGAAGACCATATTTCCAATACCCCACGCCAGATTTTGATTTGGCGAGCGCTTGCGCTTGTCTCGCCGAAGCCCCGCCCTTTGGCGGAGGCCAAAGGGCGGGGCGAAGACGGACCGATTTATGCCCATTTGCCGCTGATACTCGCGCCCGACCGAGCCAAACTTTCCAAGCGCGAACACGGTGAATCCGTTTCTATTAATTTTTATAAAAATCAGGGTTATTTGCCCGAGGCATTGGTAAATTATCTGGCTTTGCTTGGTTGGAATCCGGGTGATGAGAGAGAAATTTTTTCAATGAAGGAGTTGATAGAAAACTTTAATTTGGCAAAAGTTCAGCAAAGCGGCGCGATTTTTAATACGGAGAAATTGGAATGGATGAACAAGGAATACCTGAAGAGAATTTTCAATTTTCAATTTTCAATTTCCAAAAAAATTAAAGAAGCTTTGGGATTGGGAGAAGAAAAAGAGATAGAAAAAATTTTGGAAAAAATCGTACCGATTGTGATAGAGCGAATTAGTAAATTCGGAGATATAAAAGAAATGGCGGAGAGGGGGGAATTGGCATATTTTTTCCAAGCGCCGGAATATCCAAAGGAATTGCTTTTGTGGAAAAAAGATAAAGATACAGAAAGGA
>MHSF01000004.1:9138-11746 GCA_001822695.1 Candidatus Taylorbacteria bacterium RIFCSPLOWO2_02_FULL_44_35
TGGGCGGGCGCGCGAAATTCTTCAAAAAGGCGAAACCTTAAGGTTTCGCCTTGAAGAGGTGAAAGATGAACTGATGGTGCTGGCGGAAAAAGAGGGGAAAGGGGAGGTCCTGTGGCCCTTACGGGTAGCTTTGTCGGGTTTGGAAAAATCGCCGGATCCGTTTACTCTGCTGGAGATTTTTGGCAAAGCAGAAAGTTTGGCTCGGCTTGACAAAGCGATAGAAATGTTAGCTTCAAAAGTTTCATGAGCTTCACTAGCTTTAAGATGAGAAAGAAATTTCAATTGCGAAATTCGTTGAAGGCGCATATCGAGCGGAAACTTGCGGAGCCCAACTGGGGCGTAGCAGAGAAATTTTTCAGCAGGAAAATTTCGTGTTCCGTGAGATATGTGCCGAAAAAGAATTTCGCAATCTTTTTCTTGGCAATCTTTTTCTTTGTTATGCCGCTGATGGGAGAGGCGGCGACTATTGACGAATTGCGGGCGAAAATTTCCGAGCGCAATAACGCCATCGCTGATTTAGAAAAAGAAATCGCCGTTTACCAAGAGAAACTCTTGGCGGCCGGAGCGGAGAAGCAGACCTTACAAGCGAAAATCAGCGAACTAGAGAATATCAGAAAAAAACTGGTTGCTGAATTAAAAGTTACCGAGAATCGAATTATCACTACATCTTTGGGCATTGAAGAATTAGGTTTGGCGATTGTTCAAAAAGAAGCCGATATTTCAGCCAGGCGGGCGGAAATCGCTGACGCCATTCGCCAAATTAATCAATTGGAATCAAACACTTTTGTGGAAACGGCGCTCAGTGGAAAATTTTCGGCGCTCTGGAACAATTTGGAAGCAATGAGCCAGCTCAAGGCCGGTGTTGGCGAATCGTTGCTGGCGATAAAAGAACTGAAGATCGGTTTGGAAACGGATAAAAGGGCGGAGGAAGCAAAAAGGAAAAATTTGGTAACTTTCCGCGGCAATCTTGCTGACCAAAAAGCCATCATTGAATACAATAAAAAAGAAACTAACACCGTGCTTGCGACGACCAAAAATAAAGAGGCCAATTATAAAAAGACCCTAGCGGAAAAACTGTCGCTTAAAGAAGCGTTTGAAAGGGAACTGGCGGAATTTGAATCAGCGCTCAACATTGCCATTGACCCGACAAAAATCCCGCCGGCCGGTCTCGGTGTCCTGAAATGGCCATTGATGAATAGTATCTCCATCACTCAAAAATTCGGCCTGACTTCATTTTCTTTGGCTAATCCGACGGTGTATAATGGTTACGGTCACAACGGCGTGGACTTTCGGGCTTCAATCGGTACGCCAGTCAAAGCGGCTTTGGATGGGGTGGTGCGCAGCGTGGGAGATACTGATCAAGTTTGCCCAGGCGCTTCTTACGGCCAGTGGATTTTGATTGAACATTCAAACGGTTTGTCCACGCTTTACGCTCACCTGTCGCTGATAAAAGTGGAGGAAGGGGGACAAGTGGCAACCGGCGAGGTGATTGGTTATAGCGGCGCGACCGGTTATGCCACTGGGCCGCATCTTCATTTGACTGTTTATGCCACCCAAGGCGTTCAAGTGGCGAATCGGCAGAGCAAAGTTTGCGGCGGTATTTATCGGATGCCGATTGCCGATCCGAAAGCATATTTGGATCCGTTAAAGTATTTATGAATTTAAAGAATAACTTCAAGAACTAAATTTTAAAAATTCCTTAACCCCAAATTGCTCGGCAGACCTCGTAATTTGGCACGCCCCCGCCTAGAATTTTTAAAATTTGTTCTTTCTGTTATTCCTTCACAACTAAACCAATGATTAAAAATAGGGGAGGGTTTGTGCAAATGATTGTGGCGATAATTATTTCAATCGCGATTTTGAGTTTGTTCGGGGTGGATATCGAGGAGCGCGTTAAATCGCCGCTGATTCAGAAAAATTTGAGCTATGCTTGGAGTATTACCAAGGCCGGTTTTATTTGGGTTTGGGATAAAGCGAGCAGTTTAATGAAATAATTAGAAAAGTAAATTGTATCTCGCAAAATGTATATTGTGCGACAAAGTTATACCTCTAAAAATTTCAATACTACCTTCCTTTCCCCCACCGACCCCACCGAAAAATTCTTTGGTATCTTTGATGCCACGGGGGTGAATCGAACACCCGACGCCTGCTTCTTCAGAGCAGCGCTCTGCCACTGAGCTACCGTGGCGCAATCATAAACATAAAATTAACTTACAACTTTTTTAAAACTCGAGCAAATTTTGGCTAGTGTCGTGAATTTTGTTGACTGTGTCGCTTAGGCCGCCATAAACTTGGCTAAGTTGTTCGATATACGGCTGAATCAGCCAGTAAGCGCCGACTGATAAGCCAACTATCACCACCCAGTAAAAAATTTTGAACGCCCTGCCCCATTTATGACTCCGATAAAGTCGCGACACTTTATCGTTAGTATCTTTAGCCAATTCGTAAGTTCGTCCCAGAATTTCTTTTTCCTCGTCAGTCATGAAAGAATTGTATCAGGGAAAGATTAAAAATCCAATTGCCCTCGGGGGGAATCGAACCTCCATCATCTCGTTAGGAGTGAGATGTTCTATCCATTGAACTACGAGGGCTAAGAGCTACTTAATTT
>MHSF01000005.1 GCA_001822695.1 Candidatus Taylorbacteria bacterium RIFCSPLOWO2_02_FULL_44_35
ATATATTTTAATGGGTAAAAATGAGCCGGATTACCAACCGAATGTCGCCGGCAAAACGGTTGTTACTATTACCAATGCTAGTAAAATAAAAGTTACAGAAAAAAAACTTTCGCAGACAATGTATGAACGGTATTCCGGTTATCCCGGCGGTTTGAAATTTTTATCGCTCAAAGAAGTGATAACACGGAAAGGTTTTAGCGAGGCGTTGCGTTTGGCGGTTTATGGGATGTTGCCGACTAATAAATTGCGGCCATTAAGAATGAAACGGCTAAAAATTTCTGAATAAAATGGAAGAAAAAAAAGAAACAAAAAATAAGATTTTAGCGGGCGGCAGATATTTGGAAGCGGTTGGCCGGCGCAAGACCTCCATTGCTCGGGTGCGTTTGTTTGCCAACAAAACAACGACCATCAGCGTTAATGAAAAGCCGTTGGCGAAATATTTTCCAACCAAAGAATTACAAGACATTGCCATTGAGTCGCTTAAAGAATTAAAAATCTCGGAGCATTTTGCTATCTCAGTAAAAGTTAAAGGTGGCGGTTCGCATTCGCAAGCCGAAGCAATTCGCCACGGTTTAGCGCGGACGCTGGTGGCTTATGATGTTGATTCACGCAAAATTTTGAAACCGGCTGGTTTTCTGAAACGCGACCCGCGCGCCAAAGAACGCCGAAAATTCGGTCTCAAAAAAGCCCGCAAAGCGCCGCAGTGGAGTAAGAGATAATAAAGTTTTTTTAAAAAAATCGCCCCGCGGTCGGAACCGCGGGGCACGAAATTTCCAGTGTTTTATCCGACTTTGTAGAATTACGACTTGCGATCCTGATGGTTCTGACCAAACTTAATGCCGAGCTCAAGAACTTCTTGAAACAGCAATTCAATCTGATCAATTTCACCAAGTGCCTTCATGCTTTCGAAGAACGCGACAGCAGAAGGATTGCTGTCCCCGACTATCATCGGTTTTACTTTCGACTCGTAGTCATCTAGTTTGTATTCGCGACCAAAATGAATCATTGGTATTCCTTGTTCTTGATGGAAAACTAACATACTGGTCTTTATTTAGGTTTTCTGTTCAGGTTCACCCGCGGCTTCCTTTCTAGAGCCAACCTGTTTTGTTTTGTTAGAACTACTAGCGACAGGATAGCATAAGCCGATAATAATGTCAAATTTTTTGTATGTTTCTTGTTTTACGCAGATACTGGCGATAGCGGATATCTGCTAAATTTTTAATTTTGAGATTTCTGAGATTTCTGATATTATCTTCATATGGACGAGGAAATTGAAAAGGATGAAAATTTGGATGATTCTGTAGTCGCCGAAGAAGCGGCGGCGGAGACCATAAAAAAGTTGCGCGAGAAGTTGAAAACCACGCAAAAAGAGCGCGATGAATATTTGGCTGGTTGGCAGAGAGCCAAAGCCGACTTGATAAACGCGCGTCAGCGGGATGAAACAGACAAAAAAGAGTTTGTCAAATTTGCCAATGAGCGGTTGGTTGACGAATTGATTCCCGTTTTGGATAGTTTTGAATTGGCTTTCAATAATAAAGAGGGTTGGGAAAAAACCGATAAAAACTGGCGCGCCGGTGTGGAGTTTATTTATAATCAATTGAAAAAAGCGTTGGCGGATGTTGGGCTTGAAGAAATCAATCCGTTTGGTAAAATGTTTGATCCGACTCGCGATGAGGCCTCCGAATATCTGCCGGTTGAGTCAGAAAGTGATAATCACAAGATTTTGGTAGTTGTCCAGAAAGGGTATTCACTGAACGGGCGGATGTTGCGCCCGTCGAAAGTAAAAGTCGGAGAAATCAAAAAGGCGAAACCTTAAGGTTTCGCCTTGAGGTCCTAAATTTTATGCTCACACCATATTTAAATTCACAATTTGTAGAAAAAATCCTAACCGATCGTCATGGCCGGCAGTTTCGCTGTTTGTTTTTGGTGGTGCTGGTGGACGGTGAAATTAGAGGTCATCTGGTTTCTGCAAAAGAGATTTCCGTGTCTGTGAGATTCAGATTCTCACAGCTTTGTGAGAATCTGAATCTCACAGGATTTCATAGAAATTTTTGCTTACCTTTATTTCGCGCGTCGAAGAAAATTTTCACCGACCGTGTTTGGTTGCCCATTGTTGACAAATTTATTCCCAAAGATTTTTCCTTCATTACTTGCCAAATGACCCGCGCACCCAGTTTCTAAAACCTATTCTGCACTATTTTTTGCGATCGCGGAAGTTAGTGCGTTTATTCTTAATTCATAATTCATATGAGTAAAATTATTGGTATTGACCTCGGGACGACTTTTTCGGCGGTGGCGGTGATGGAAGCGGGAACGCCGAAGGTTTTAGAAAATGCGGAAGGGCAGAGAACAACCCCTTCCATTGTGGCGCAAAGCAAAACCGGCGAGCGCTTGGTTGGCTTGCTCGCAAAACGGCAAGCGGTGACCAATCCCAAGAATACGATATTTCAGATTAAAAGATTTATGGGTCATAACTTTGATGACCCGGGAGTGCAGAAAGATATTAAGAATGTTTCGTTTGAAGTTAGGAAATCCCAGAGTGGTGGTATTGAAGTAAAAATGGCGACGCAAGATGGAGAGAAATGGTTGCGGCCAGAGGAGGTCTCGGCGATGATTCTTCAAAAAATGAAAACCGACGCTGAAACTCGCCTCGGTGAAAAAATTACCGAAGCGGTGATTACCGTGCCAGCTTACTTTAACGACTCTCAAAGACAAGCGACAAAAGATGCCGGAAAAATTGCCGGTCTAGATGTAAAAAGAATTATTAATGAACCGACGGCGGCCGCTTTGGCTTACGGCTTCAATAAAAAGAAAGACGAGCAGATTGCCGTCTTTGACTTCGGTGGCGGGACTTTTGACATTTCTATTTTGGAAGTTGGTGATGATGTGATAGAGGTCAAATCAACCGACGGCGATTCCCATCTCGGCGGACGGGACATTGACCACACAATCGTCAATTGGCTTGCTGACACCTTCGCTAAAGAAAACGGCATTGATTTAAAGAAAGACCCGTTAGCCCTTCAGCGTCTTGATGAGGCGGCCGAGAAAGCGAAAATTGAACTTTCCACGGCGGTGCAGACCGAAATCAACATTCCCTTTATCACCTCCGGCGCCGACGGGCCCAAACACCTCCTTGTCACTATGACCCGCGCCAAACTGGAGGAACTCTGTCAGGAGTTTATTGCTCGAGCTATGACCATCACCAAGCGGGCAATGGAAGCCAGCCCGTTTAAGGTGGGCGAGATAAATGAAGTGGTTATGGTCGGCGGGCAAACCCGAATGCCGGCGATTCAAGAGGCGGTGAAAAAATTCTTCGGCAAAGAGCCGCATATGGGCGTTAATCCAGATGAGGTGGTAGCCGTGGGTGCGGCGATTCAGGGCGGGATTTTAGGTGGTGATGTTCGTGATGTGCTTCTTTTGGATGTGATTCCGCTCTCTCTTGGGATTGAGACGCTAGGCGGCGTCGCCACAAAACTCATTGAAAAAAACACGACGGTGCCGACGGCGCGAACGCAGGTGTTTTCCACGGCCGCGGATAATCAAACAAGCGTTGAAATCCATGTATCCCAAGGCGAACGGGCGATGGCCGCGGACAATAAATCGCTCGGAAGATTTATTTTGGACGGTATTCCACCGGCGCCGCGAGGGCTTCCTCAAGTGGAAGTAATTTTTGATGTGGATGCAAACGGTATCTTAAATGTTACAGCAAAAGACAAAGCCACCGGCAAAGCTAATTCCATCAAGATTACCGCCAGTTCCGGCTTGTCTAAAGAAGAAGTGGAAAAAATGAAAAAAGAAGCGGCGGCGCACGAAGCGGACGACAAAGTTAAAAGGGAAGGGGTGGAAGCCAAAAATATCGCCGAACAGCTGGTCTACACTTCCGAGAAAGCCCTCAAAGATGCGGGTGAAAAAGTACCGGTAGAACTTCGCAAGACCATTGAAGATAAGATTTCCGACCTGAAGCGCGCTAAAGATGCCCCTACACCTGATTTGAATTCAATAAAATCGGCGTCGGAAATGTTGTCGGCGGAGATTCAGAAAATTGGACAGTATATGAGTAAAGCTGATGACCAACAATCAACCCCAAAAAACCAACAGGGAGAAGAGAAAAAAGATGAAGGTGGGGATGGGAATGTAAAAGATGCGGAGTACCAGGAAAAGAGTAAGAACTGAAAGAGGACTGAAAGACACCCGGTGTCCACAAGCTTGTGGACACCGGGTGTCTACAGGTCGGTTTAGGGATAAACTTCAGGGTGGAATTTAGCATCCTTGAGCCGCTAATAGGATAGCATACTCTGAAAATTGTGTCAATACTTTACAAAATTCCGACGGTGAATATAATGGGCAAATGATCGTTATTAAAAAACGGCTTAAATAAGTCGTGTTATTAGTTAATTTTTATAATATGGCAAAAGTCAAAAAAATTATGCCTTTGGGTGACCGAATTTTGGTTAAGCCGGTGGAAACAGACGAACTGGCCGCCAAAACCGATTCCGGCATCATTATTCCCGACACCGTTTCCAAAGAAAAACCGGAGCAAGGCAAAGTGATGGCGGTCGGCGAGGGCCGTTATGAAGACGGCAAACTCATTAAGCCGCGGGTCAAAGAAGGCGACCGAGTGCTTTTTTCCAAATACGGTTACGATGAAGTGAAAATTGAAAATGAAGAATTATTTATTATCAAAGAAGAAAATATATTGGCGATTATAAAGTAAATGTCTAATTTCTAATCACTAATTTCTAATCAAACCAAAATCCAAAATGTCTAAAAAAATTTTATACAATGAAAATGCTCGGAAAGCGCTGAAACGCGGTGTGGACAAAGTGACTGACGCGGTGAAAATTACTATCGGCCCACGCGGTCGCAATGTGGTTTTTGACCGCGGTTACGGCGCGCCGACCATTACCAATGACGGCGTTTCCATTGCCAAAGAAATTACGCTCAAAGATAAATTTGAAAATATGGGCGCGGAAATCGCCAAGGAAGTTGCCCAAAAAACCAATGATGTTGCCGGCGACGGCACCACCACCTCGGTAATTTTGACTCAAACAATTTTCGCCGAAGGACTGCGCCAAACCGGCTTCGGCGCCAACGCCATGGCGATTCGCGGCGGTATTGAAAAAGCCACCGAGCTAGTAGTCAAGACATTGAAAGAAATTGCTAAACCGCTCAAAGGCAAAGAAGAAATTCGGCAGGTAGCGGCGATTGCCTCCGAGAACGAAACCGTCGGAAAAATTATCGCCGATACCATTGATAAAGTCGGCAAGGACGGCGTGGTGACGGTGGAAGAAGCCCAGACTATCGGTGTGGATTCGGAAGTGGTGGAGGGTTTGGAATTTGATAAGGGTTATGTTTCGCCTTATATGATTACTAATGCCGAACGGATGGAGGCCGAATATCATGACCCGGCGATCTTGATTACCGACAAAAAAATTTCCGGCATCAAAGAAATTCTACCGCTGTTGGAAAAATTAGCCACGACTGGCAAGAAAGACTTGGTAATCATCGCCGAAGAAGTGGAAGGCGAGGCCTTGACGACTTTCGTGCTTAACAAATTGCGCGGTTCATTTAATGTCTTGGCGGTCAAAGCGCCGGGTTACGGCGACCGGAAAAAAGAAATGCTTCACGATATAGGAATCAAAATCGGCGCAACTTTGGTCTCCGAAGAGCTGGGTATTAAACTGGAAAATGCCGAGCTAAAAATGCTTGGCCACGCTCGCCGAGTAGTTTCTAATAAAGACAAAACTACTATCATTGGTGGCAAAGGATTAAAAGAAAAGATTGATAAAAGAATCGCGCAATTAAAAAAAGAAAAAGAAAATACAACTTCAAAATACGATGTGGAAAAGTTAGACGAAAGGATCGCTCGCTTGACGAACGGCGTGGCGGTGATTCGAGTCGGCGCGGCAACCGAAACGGAAATGAAATATCTAAAATTAAAAATCGAAGACGCGGTCAATGCTACCAAAGCGGCGATTGCCGAAGGAATCGTGGCTGGCGGGGGCGTGGCGTTTATCCGAGCGGCCGGCAAAGCCAGTGATTGGTTGGAACGGGAAAAAGCCAAAGGTAAAAATTTCACCAAAGAATTTGAAGTTGGTTTTAACATCGTGCTTAAAGCGCTAGAATCGCCGTTGCGCCAAATCGCGGTTAACGCCGGCAAAGACGACGGTTCAGTGATTGTGGAAAGAATTCGCACCGCTCGCGGCAACGCTGGTTATGACGCACTCAAAGACGAAATGGTTGCCGACATGTTAGTTGCCGGCATTATTGACCCAGTGAAAGTAACTCGGAGCAGTTTGGAAAATGCCGCCAGCGCCGCCGCCATTCTGCTTACCACCGAAGCGGCCATTGCTGATGAGCCGGAAGAAAAGAAACCAGCGATACCTAATATGAGCGGCGGGGAGATGGAGTACTAAAATTATCGCTCGCCCTCGCCTTTTGAGATTTAAAATCTCCCTTGTAAAGGGAGAGCCCCGAGTCAGCGAGGGGGGGATTTAAAAATCCTCCACCCTGCGGGCACCTCCTTTACAAAGAGGATTAAAAATTTTCGAGCAAAAAAACCGCCCGACACGCGAGGCATTGGGTGGCAATCTTGTCCTTAGATAACTTTTGTTATAAAATTACAGCGTGAAGAGGTTTGCAATAAATAGTAAGAATTTTGATGGCGTTACACCAGCAAAGCGGTTTCAAATCGTCATTTGAAAAACGCGTTAATTATGGTATCCTCAAAACATGATTACCGATTTTATAAACTCAAAATTAAAAAACGCCGCTTACAGAATTCTCGGCGATGGCACTTATTTCGGCGAAATCCGAGGTGTCAAGGGAGTATGGGCGAATGCTGATTCTCTTGAAGAATGTCGTGAGGAATTAAAAGAGGTTCTGGAAGATTGGCTTGTCGTTAAGATAAGAGCAGGTGAAAAGGTATCCGGTTTTTCATCGGTCTTTGGCAAAAAAAGAATGGCTTATGCCTAGGAATATTTCTTTACGCGATTTGGTTCACAGACTTAGGAAACTCGGTTTTGATGGACCTTATCCCGGCGATAGGCATTTGTTTATGGCGAAAGGCGATTTGAAAGTTAGAATTCCCAATCCGCATCGCGGCAACATTTCACCACATTTGCTCGCGGAAATTCTAAGACAAGCTGGTATTTCGCGAGGCGAGTGGTTAAAAGTTGATAATTAAAAATAAAAAATATGGAATCACAAAAGAATATATGATTATCTCTTACCACGGCGTTGAATGCGTTAAAGTCCAATTTGGGGACAAGGTTTTGGTTTTTAATCCAATCTCCAAAGACTCTAAGTTCGGGGCGACGCGCTTCGGCGCCGATATCGCTTTCATCTCTTTAAATCACCCTGACATGAACGGCGCAGAAAATGTCGCTTACGGTGAGCGCAAACCTTTCGTCGTCACCGGTCCGGGCGATTATGAAATCAAGGGTATTTTTGCCGAAGGTTTAATCGGCGGCGAGTCCGCTTACGGCGGTGAAAAACTTAGCAACACGATTTATTTAGTGACATTGGAAAGAATTAAAATTTGTTTTTTGGGCGCGCTTAATACCGTCAATCTACCGGCATCGGTTCAAGAAGTCGCCGAGGAGGTGGACATTTTGTTCGTGCCAATTGGCGGCAATGGCGTTTTGGATTCAACTGACGCCTACAAAGTAGCGGTATCGTTGGAACCAAAAATTATCATCCCTATCCATTTCGGCGAGGTTGGTGACAAGAATGCTTTAAAAACTTTTTTCAAGGAAAGCGGCGCCGAGAACGAAAGAACGGAAGAAAAACTAACGCTCAAGAAAAAGGATTTGGAAGGCAAGGAAGGTGATATAGTGGTACTTAAGATAGTTTAATAGCTTCGAAAACTAAATTTTAAAAATTCCTTAACCCTAAATTGCTCATAAGAACTCACAATTTGGCATGTCCCCATCTAGAATTTTTAAAATTTAGTTTTCGAAGCTATACACTAAAATATTATGTTTTTTAATATTATAAAAAAACTGCAATTATTGCCGCCGGAAAAAAGACAGATGCTGGCTTTATTTTTGTCGATTACGGCGACAGCGATGATTTTTGGTCTTTGGCTAACCACCTTCAATATCGGTGGCACCAGCGATAAAACTGCCACCGAAAAAATTCCAACCGCTAGCCCTTTCGCCGCCATCACCGGCGCTTTCAAAAATCTGACCGAGGAATTATCCGACCGCATCGGCCAATTCTCCGACCAAATTTCCAATTTCCAAAAAACCGAGGTCTGGAATTCCTATTCTGAGGCTTCCACCACCATTCAGCAAACTTTTGAAATCACTGGGCAATAGAAAAGAGGGCTCCCGGTAAAAAGAGTCCTCCTGATAAAAATGTTACTTCGTTATTCTTCCGTCGAACGGGTGTCGAACCTCAGTTTTAGGAGGATTTTAATTAAATCAGTAAATCGGTTACAATTTAACGCATATGCGTAATAATACAACCGATGAATTATTGAGGGATTCAATATCTAACTTGAAGAAATTCATTAATTCAGAAAACGGGAAAATAAAATTAACCGTTATGATATTATTGGCATTGGCAACAGGTCTAGCTTTTCATTACGAACCAACTTTGCTCAGTGTGTTTTTATTTCTCAAAAAATATTTGCCCGATAGTTATTCACAAAAACAAATCCGTTATGCTTTTTATGGAATTAAAAAACGAAAACTTGTACACATCGTCAAAAATAGCAACAGGGAATCCAACATTGTCCTAACTAATAGGGGGAAAAGAGAAATCAAAAGTTTTTCAATAGATACTGTAAACATTATTAAGCCAACAAAATGGGACAACAAATGGCGAATACTCATTTTCGACATTCCAATAAGATTTCGCAAAGGAAGAGACGGGCTGCGTTGGAAAATTAAAGAGTTGGGTTTTTGCCAACTACAAAAAAGCGTTTGGGTTTATCCTTACCCGTGTGAAAAGGAAATTTCCATGGTCACGGATTTCTTTGGTGTAAGAAAATACGCAGAATTAATTTTGACTGATCATTTATTTTCGGAAATAAAATTAAAAAAGCACTTTGGTTTGTCGTAAAAGTATTATTAAATTTGTCATGAAGTTTTTCCCAGTTGGAATTTCACGCATATGCGTAAATTTACAACTTCTAATTCTAATGTAGAACAAAAATTAAAACTTATAAAACTTAAGCGAGGTGAAGTTCACCTAAACTTTCTTTAATTAATCCTTTGATTTCTAAAACTGACAACAAGGCGTTGGCGCGGCTGGCGGGAAATCCTAATCTGCTGATGAGAATATCGCGCGCCAGCGGTTCACGAAGTAATTCTAAAATTTTCCTTTCGTCCGACGAACAATCGGCGTAAGCCAAAGCCAATTGCGCTTGACTGTTTTCCGCTTCGGTTTTGAAACCCAACGCTTCCAAAAGTTCAGCTGGCGAAGTAACCGGCGTAGCCCCGAGTCGTATTAAAAGATGCGGCCCCTCGGAATTGGGTGAAAAAATGGAACCAGGAATCGTCAAAACATCACGATTGTATTCGGTTGCCAATTTGGCCGTAATCAAAGTGCCGGATTTTTTTTCGGCTTCCACCACTAATGTTGCGTTTGCTAGACCAGCCATAATCCGATTTCTTTGGGGAAAAGCCCAAAGCGTGGCGCGAAAATCCGGCTCAAATTCCGAGAGTAGCGCGCCGCCGGCCTCAATAATTTTTTCCGCGAGCTGGCGGTGAAACCGCGGGTGAATTGCCTCCGGCAAGAGCCCGGAGCCGGGCACCGCGAGCGTTTTGAGGCCGGCGGCCAGCGCGGCGCGGTGAGCGATGGAATCAATACCCAGCGCCAAACCGGAAACAATAATAATTGGGTAACCGCGCAAACCGGCAATTAGTTTTTCACAGGCTTCCTTGCCATAACTAGTATAGCGACGCGCGCCGACCACACAAAGAAATTTTTGGCTCCAATCCGGCAACGCCCCGCGAATATAAAGCTTTTCCGGCGGATCGGGAATTTCCTTCAACAACGGCGACCAGTTTTCCGATTTCAACACTTTTATTTTCATTTGTTTATTTTACCATTTCTTTATATAATATCTGTATGCTTGATATCAAATTCATCCGCAACAATCAAGAATTAATTCAGGAAGCCGCTAAGAAAAAACAGCTTAAATTTAAAGTGGCCGATTTGCTCGCTGTTGACGACCAGCGACGGGAACTTTTGACTAAAATTGAACAGCGGCGCGCTGAGCAAAACACCTTCAATCAAAAGCTGGTGGAAATTACTGAACCGAAAAAACGCGAGGAAGCCATTGCCGAAATGAAAATGTTAAAAGAAACGTCGCAAAAAGACGAGGAGGAACTGAAAAAAGTGATGAAGCGTTGGCAACTTTTAATGATAGAAACGCCAAACATTCCTGATATTTCGGTGCCGGAAGGCAAAGACGATTCGGGAAACAGGGAAGTGCGGACTTGGGGCAAACTACCGGAATTTTCTTTCGCGCCGAAAAGCCATATTGAGCTGATGCAAAAACTGGATTTGGTGGATTTTGACGCCGGCGCCAAAGTTACCGGTTTTCGCGGTTATTTCTTGAAAAATGACGGCGCTAGTTTAAGTTTGGCGCTCTGGCAATTTGTTTTTGATTATTTCATTAATAAGAAAAAATTCACGCCGTTTTTGGCGCCGGCGCTCATCCGGCGCGAAAATTTGGTCGGCACCGGCTACTTGCCTCAAGGCGAAGAAGATTTGTATAAAACGCAAGACGCTGAATACCTCGCCGGCACCGCCGAAGTCGGCATGATGGGCTATTTTATGGACACTGTTATTCCTAAGGAAAAATTGCCAATTAAAATAATCGCTTTTTCGCCTTGTTTTCGTCGCGAGGCCGGCAGTCACGGCAAAGACACCAAAGGATTATTCCGCGTTCACGAATTTTACAAAATGGAGCAGGTGATTATATCCGAGGCTAGCCATATGGAATCGGTCAAGCACCACGAAGAATTGACGGCCAATGCCGAAGAAATAATGCGAGCGCTAAAAATTCCTCATCGGGTAGTGGTTAATTGCGCCGGTGATTTAGGTTTAGGCCAGGTTAAAAAATACGACCTTGAGGCCTGGCTGCCGTCGGAGAAAAAGTATCGCGAAACCCATTCCATTTCTTATTTTCACGATTTTCAAACCCGTCGTTTAAACATTCGCTATAAAGACACAACCGGTAAAATTCAATTCGCTCATTCCTTAAACGGCACCGCCTTGGCGACACCGCGCTTGTTGGTTGCTTTGATCGAAAATTATCAACAAGCCGACGGTTCCATCGTTATTCCTGAGATGCTCAAGAAATACAAGTGACATGGTAAAAAAACCAAGCGCTCATTTTTACAAAACCAAAAGATCGAACAGTTTGGCGGCCCGGCGCCGGCGAACGCGAGTGATAATGGGTGTTTCGATTTTAATAATTTTCGCCAGCGCGATTTTCGGACTTTCTTGGTTTTTGAATCAGCCGTTCATTGTCATCAATAATCTTACCGTTTCCGGCAATTCACTGGTTGCCACCAACGACATTGTCAATACGGTAAAAAATATTATCGCCGATTCTTATCTCGGTTTATTCGCCAAAAACAACATCTTGATTTATCCCGAGAAAATTATCAGACAAACACTGGTCGCCGCTTTTCCGGCCATCAAAGAAGTCAGCGGCAATTTAAAAAATTGGCAGACACTCCAATTGTCGGTGAGGGAGCGCTCACCGTTCGCTTTGTGGTGTCAATCAATTGATTCCGCCGATTGTTTTTATCTTGACGATGACGGCTTGATTTTTTCCGTTGCGCCGGTTTTTTCCAACAATATTTTTTTGAAATTTGCGGGCGGACAAATAAGCGCCAGTTCCTCGCCGATAGGAAAAAACTTTCTGTCCAATGACGAATTTCGACAACTGAATTTCTTTTTGGATTCCTTGACGCCGCTTGGCTTAATGCCGATTAGCTTGGAAGTCGGTATTGATGAGTATCAAATTTATTTGAAAAATGGCGGCAGATTAATTATTGGCGCTGCTGATGATTTGTCTAAAGTATTGGAAAATCTGAAAACCATTTTTCATTCCGAAAATTTAAAAAAGGCGTTCGCTCGCGGCGGCGCCATTGATTACATTGACTTCCGTTACGGCAACAAAGTTTTCTACAAATTCAAAAATTGACAATTGGCGGTGTGGTATAATTTTAATCAATGAAATTCCCAATTTTAGCGACAAGATATTTGGTTTGGCATTATAGCGAAGCGCTGGCTGATTGGTGGCGGATTGTCGGCAACTTCGTCTGGTTCTTTTTTCATATGTTTTCCATCGGTTTGCTGTTGCGAACGCTGTTTTCACCGTTCAAGCGAATGCAAGAGGAAAGAAAAAAGGGTGGTTTTAAGTTTGAGGACTGGGGCGGGGCGATTATTATCAATGTCTTAATGCGATTGATTGGTTTCGGTGTCCGAACGATGCTCATCGCCGTCGGCGCCATTTTTATTCTTTTCACCATACTTATCGGGGTAACGGCGTTCGTCCTCTGGCTCGTCTTGCCGCTGGCTGTCACTTTTCTTTTGGTTTTCGGCTTTAGCCAACTTTTCTACTTACTATGACTTATTTGGAAATTAAAAAACTGATTCGTGCCTATTATCCGGCATTGCTTCTGGAAGATTTAATTTCTCACAAAACCCGCGAGCGGCTTTTGGATATTCTCGCGCCAATTCTTTTCTTATTGCTTTTGCCTTTGGCGGCGCATATCACCCAACTGGCGATTTTGCCTTTTTTCCCGACTTTTGCCGGCACCTTCTGTTTACTGACTGCTGTTACCATTATTCTTTTTATGCTGGATGCGTTTCATTCGTCTTTTTATTTCAAAACCTTGGACGCGATAATTTTGGAACAGGGGATTGGCTCGCCTCGCGAAGCGGGAGGCAAAGAACCGATTAGTTTTGAGGCGGCGCAGGTCTTATATCACGCGCCGGAAAGCGACATCACTCTCGGTTTTGTTGTCTCGCCACCAGGCAGAAAAATTTTAGCGCGATTAGGCATAGACGAAAAAGCGACAAAAGAATTTCTTAAAAATCGTAAAATAAAATTATCAGCCGGTATGTTTAATCTCCAATCGCTTGATTCGGAATACGGCATCACCTTAGCTGATTTGGCCGAAGTGTTGTTAAAACAGGATAAAGAATTCGCTGACTTTCTATTTGCCAAGGGCATTCAGGAGAAGGATTTACTCGGAGCGGCGTTGTGGCTGGTCCGGGAGGCGCGAGCGGCGCGGCGGCGCGAGCGCTGGTGGAGCCGCGATGCCTTGGGCCGAGTGCCCGGCATCGGCAAGGATTTGGCTTACGGCGGCGCTTACACTTTGGAAAAATACGCTCGAGATTTAATCGGCACGCCGGCCGGCGGAGAATTTTCCAAGACTTATTTGCACCAAGAAATAGAAGCGGTGGAAATCATCCTCTCGCGTGCCAAAGAAGCTAACGCTCTTATTGTCGGCGAAGCGGGCGGCGGCGCGATGGATATCGTTTATCGGTTGGCGAAAGCCATTAATCTTGGCACCGCCTTGCCGACCATTGACGGCAAACGAATGATGCTTTTAGACCAAAATCATTTAATAGCCGCCACTGCCGATAAGGCGACTTTTGAAACGGAAATGATAAAAATGCTGAACGAAGCCGCCAAGGCCGGTAATATTATTTTGGTTATCGGCGATTTACCCGGATTCATTGAAAGCGCCGTTTTTCTGGGTTCCGATTTGCCCGGTTTGATGGATGCTTATCTGGCCTCGCCGGATTTGCAAGTTATCGCCGTCGCTTCGCCGGGCGGTTTTCATAAAGTTATTGAACCGAATAATTCGCTTTCAAGACGTTTTGAAAAAGTTCTAATCAAAACCGGCGACCGCGAAAATATCATCGGTCTTTTGGAAGATGAAGCGGCGAAAGCTGAAAGTAAGTTTCATTTATTCTTTACTTATCCGGCAATTGAAGCGATTGCCGACGGCGCGGCGCGTTACTTCCCAGACGAAGCGACCCCCGACAAAGCAGCCGACCTGCTAGCGGAAATCGTGCCAGAAGCTAAAATTAAAAATCTCCAGCTTATTGATAAAAATGAAGTCCTGGCGCTGATTCAGGCGAAAACCGGCATCCCGACCGGCGAGGCGACGCCAGCCGAACGGAAAAAACTTGTCAATCTGGAAGCCATTCTGCAAAAGCGAGTCGTTGGCCAAATGGAAGCGCTCAAGGCGGTGGCGGCAACGGTGCGCCGGGCGCGCTCGGGTATCCAGAATGCCAACCGCCCGCTCGGTTCATTCCTGTTTTTGGGACCGACTGGCGTCGGCAAAACTGAAACCGCTAAAGCTCTGGCAGAAGCATTCTTTGACGATGAAAAGAAAATTCTACGTTTGGATATGTCCGAATACAAAGACCTTGACGCGATGGACAAGCTTATCGGTTCGTTTGAACGCGGCCGAACCGGTGTCCTTTCTTCGCTTGTCCGAGAGAATCCTTACGGTGTTTTGCTCTTGGATGAATTTGAAAAAGCCGATCGGGAAGTACTGGATCTGTTCCTCCAGGTTTTGGACGAGGGCTTCTTCTCCGACATGGCCGGCAAACGGGTCAATTTGCGAAACTTGTTGATTATTGCCACCTCCAACGCCGGCGCTGATTTAATTTGGCAATTTGTCAAACAGGGCGACAATTTGCAAAATCACAAAGAAGAAATCGTGAACTACCTGGTGGAGCGGGTGATTCTTAAGCCGGAATTACTAAACCGGTTTGACGGCGTAATTTTATTCCAGCCGATTGTTGGTGATGACTTACGCCAAGTCGCCAGGTTAATGCTAGAAAAACTGCGTCTCCGACTGCGCGAACAAAGTCTTGACCTGACCATCAATGACGCGTTGGTGGATTATCTCATCCATTTCGGCACCGACCCGAAATTCGGCGCTCGGCCGCTCAATCGCGCCATTCAAGATAAAGTGGAAGCGCTGATTGCCGAAAAACTCCTTAAAGGTGAAATCCGGCCGGGTCAAACTGTTTCGCTTACCGAAGGTGATCTCGTTTAGAAATTCTTTTTGACGACATCAAGAGAACTTTTAAAGAAAAAGACTGATTATCCATCTGGGAAAACAGATAATCAGTCTTCGGAAAGTTATGGGTGTTGAACGCCGCCAGAATCGAGTGGCGTTGGCTTACCCGTTTCTTGCATGGCCCTCTCAAAGGCGGCGCAAAAATCCGGCCGGATTCTTGAAATATGATGATTGAGCCAAGGACCAATCGGCATTCCCTTTCTACTTCGCGCCAAGTCCACGAAGAAATCTAAATCGGGCTCTTTCTTAAGCGCTTGGGCGAGAAGAAAGAGGGTGTGATTTGGTTGTCCATCTTGCATGACCCTAAGTTTTTTCTCAAGTTTTCCCGGAGAAAATATCGCCCGGCCGCAAAGTAAATCTGCAAAATGCTTGTCAGCGAAGCTTGCCGTCTGCCACCAAAGGAATCTTAAACCCCTGCCTTCTCGCCCTATACCAGTGTGTCCGAAAATGATATCTCCGACTCGCGGAGTAAATTGTCCGCTATCGGGCAAATATGTTGGTAGAAAACAAACTTTCTCCAGCCCACTCCGTGATTTCTTGCAAAAGAAAATATCTTCGCCTGTATCACCGCCAGCTTGACCGAAATAATAACTGTATATCTTTTCCGCCCGCTCCCGGCCTTCATTTCCTAATTGGGCGTAACAATCACCAAACCACGGCACGCTATCAGTAACAAGGCCGTCAAGACCAACAAAAGCGGTCAGATCTCTACGAGGCGCCTGCACAAAAACAATCTTGGCAAACTTCAATTGTCTAAGCTTTGCCAAAAAACTTTCATACTCATTACCCTTTTTACTTTCTTCATCAAATTCAAAGTACATTATTACCTCTCTCTCTCTCTTTAGCGATTTCTCTAAGAAAACAATATGCTGTATCAGCCATAAAGTCAAATGGGTGGACTTATTCAAACTATTGCAAAAAACCTGAAAAGTAATACTATTCAAGCGAATCGTTCCTTCTATGAAAGAAATCGAAACTCTTTTGGCGGTTGGTCCGCATTCCATTGGTGAAATAGCCCACGGGAAAGCGCCGGATAGGTTTGCTGGGGGTAAATTGTGCTCCAGATGCGGTAAGACCATCTTGAGCAAATGCAACCCGCACGATGTCTGTGATCGGTGTAAGGTAAAAATGAGAAATGGAGTATTGGCGAAATTAGCCAAATTACCTGAACGCGATGCCGGTGTTTACTTTTATATTGTATGTTTCAGAAAGCGCAAACCGATTTTCCACCGGCAAATTGGCCGGTAAGTTACACATTTTCTCCACCCCAACCGCTGACGGTTGGGGGTTTTTATTGCCTTTATTTTTAAAAAAGATATAGTTATTGGGATTATATATTCCTTATATATTCCGGAGTAGCTCAATGGTAGAGCAGCGCTCTGTTAAAGCGTTGGTTGCAGGTTCGATCCCTGCCTCCGGAGCCAAGAAACTAGATACGAACTTTTTTTAGCGAAAATCCGAACGCTGAATTTTGAAAAACTTTTAAGCTCGGGCGGGCAAAAAGGAAGGGGGCTGGGGAGAGGCCCCGAAGGAGTCGCTTCGCGACCCTACGGGGTAAAAATTTTTGCCCGCCCTCGCTTTTCCGCCGCCGCCGAATTTCGTATTTTGCTTTGCAAAACGCGCCGCCAAAGAAGATGTTGCCCTTGCCCCAACCCTCCCGTGCGCGGAAAGGGTTAAGGAACTCCCTAAATCAGTATATGACAATTTGGAATATAACACAATGGAATACTATCATACAAGTATCAATATGACCAAAGCAATCTACTCAAAAGATCACAAATATATCGTTGAGCAGTTAAAAAAGGCTCGCCAAGAAGCCGGTTTAGATCAAATCGAAGTGGCTAAATTGCTCGACAAGACACAATCTCATGTCTCTAAGGTTGAAGCCGGACAAAGACGGATTGATATTGTCGCACTTAAAGAGTTTGCCAGAATTTACAAAAAACCGATTGATTACTTTTTGAAATAATATGTCCCAAGATATTCTAACAACTTTAGGATTGACACCGGAAGAACTGACGGAGATCGTAAGTGCGAACCCAAGTCTGCGCGGCTTTATATCAGGGTACATAAGCGAGTACAAATTGCGAAAGTTTTTCGCGTCTGACAAAAGAATTAGCAATGTTCGAAAATACGATGACCACGATCGAAGCAGAAAAAGTGATATTGTCTTTTCTTATAAAGGGGTTGATATAAGTGTTGAGGTAAAATCCCTACAGACTAATAGTATTCGCAGGGAAGAGAAAGAATTCCTTGGAAAAACACAAGTTGATGCCAGCGATAAGCGTCCGGTCAAGCTTCCGAACGGAAAAACCGTTAGCACAACTTGTTTGCTTGTTGGCGAATTTGATTTGCTAGCAGTAAATTTGTATAGCTTCGAGAATAAATGGAATTTTGTCTTTGCAAAAAATACTGATCTACCGCGCTCAAACTTTAGAGGTTATACACCTGCACAGAAAAAATATCTCATCGCTACTCTTATTTCAGTAAACTGGCCGCCCAAACCTCCTTTTGTAGGCGACCCGTTTTCTTTGTTAGACGAAATAGTAAAAACAAAACAAGCTAAACAGTAAGCTGAAAGACGAGGAAGTAAGAATGATTTTTTCTTGCATGAACTTGTTTTTTTATCCTGCTGACGGCAGGTCTGTTTTGTCTCACAACTACAAATAAATCTTTGCAATAGAATCCTGCCTTGGCGTACTCGTTTATAAGCTCGACATGAGTCAATCTCTGCTTGTTGGCGCTGACCTCATCTTGACACTTTACAATCAAAATACCGCTTTTTTTGAGAACGCGCGCAGCTTCTTTTCCGGCCTTGAAATACAGATCGAGAACTGCGTCGTGATATTTTGGACCATCATTTGTTATTTGACCATTGGAGTACGCACTTCGAAATGCTCGATATGTTCCGTTTCCAGCTAAGTGTCCAGTATCTCGGCGAAAGAGTCCTTCCATATACGGAGGGTCAAGCACAACACAGTCAATCGATTTGTCTCTGTAAGACAATTTTTTACAGTCTACCCCCGTCTTTAAGTCAGTAGCTAGAAGTTTATAACTTTTTGTTGGTACCTCTTTCCAAAATACCCCCTTGCCATAAGTAACATCTGCGACTGTTGATCCTACTGGAACGTGAAGCTTTAAAATCTCTGGAAAAACTTTATCATTATTGGCAATATGAGCACTTATTACTAAATCGCTAGTGGATATACCACCAGCAACCCTTTTCCGTTTCAACGGCTCATAGTCACCGAAAAGAGTTTGCGGGGCTGATTCTGGTGTTTCAGTAATGACATCAATTACAATTCCTTGAATTTTTATATCTCTATCTTTGCGAATAATGATTGGTTCGAGTGTCTTATTCGCTGGCTGTAGTCTGATATGATCTTTTTCTTTATAATACTTTTTTAGCGTTGCTTCATAATTATCAATCAACGCGACGACTTTTTGTCCATTCTCGGCAACTTCCTGCTGTTTTACTAAAACAATGTCCCCATCGTTAATGTTCTCGTCGATCATGCTACTACCAACTACTCGCAAAGCATAAACATCCCCTCCGCGAGGTATCTTTGTTTTGGGTACGGCAATAAATTGATTTGTCGGAATTGCTTCTATGGGTTCTCCGGCCGCTATGGTGCCTAAGAGAGGGATTTTTATGAGCGGTTCTTTGTTGGTAATACTAATAGCCCTTGCCCTATGCTGTATTTTTTCTAGGTAGCCCCCATCTTGTAATTTTGAAACATGGAAATGAGCCGTTGATACAGACGCGAACTTAAGGCGTTTTTTAATATCTGCAAGGGAGGGAGCATATCCCTTCTTGACTACATAGCTCTTGATGAAGTCAAAGACCTCTTTTTGGCGTTTTGTGAGCATAGACTATTGACTGGACTTATATAAGGAGTATACTAGAACAAAAGTAGAAAATCAAATCTGGGTTATCCCCAACAAGTCTATGGCATACGAAATTGACTACATTCCGGTCGGTGATGGTGAAAAGAGTGGAGACGCCATTGCGCTCCGCTTTGGCAATTTAAGCGGCCCGAGGGAGCAGCAATCCATCGTGGTTATTGACGGTGGTTTCAAAGAATCGGGCGAACTGTTAGTTGATCACATAAAAAATTACTATAGCACTGACTATGTTGATTTGGTTGTCTCCACGCATCCCGATGCTGACCATGCTTCAGGACTGTACATCGTACTTGAAAAACTAAGTGTGGGACAATTAGCGATGCATCGCCCATGGGAGCACGCTGACGATATAAAAAACTTTTTCAAGGACGGGAGAATTACTGCATCCGGACTAGAGGATCGACTTGAAAAATCTCTTCAATATGCAAGCGATCTCGAAGCATTAGCAAACAAAAAGAAAATACCGATTGTAGAGCCATTTCAGGGTATAAAAGGTTTTAATGACGCGGTGCACATTTTGGGCCCGTCTCAAGAGTATTATGAAAACCTCTTGGCTGTTTTTAGATCAACCCCCGAGCCCAAAAGTGTGTTTGGCGTTTTTGCTCCGGTTCAAAAGGCGACAGAAGAGGTCGTCAGGCGCATACAGGATTTTTTGCACATTGATTTACTGAATGACGATGATGACACTACATCGGGCGAAAATAACACGAGTACGGTCATGCTTTTCAATCTTGATGGTCATAAGCTACTCTTTACGGGCGATGCGGGCAAAACAGCACTACTCAATGCTATTAGCTACGCTGAAAGTTTAGGAGTTTCTCTTGCTGATTTAGTATTTTTAGATGTTCCGCATCACGGAAGCAAGCGAAATATTAGTAGTAAAATTTTGAAGAAAATTAAAGCAGGAACTGCTTTTGTGTCGGCTTCAAAAGATTCCCCCAAGCATCCCGCGAAGAAAGTAACCAATGGTTTACAAAAACACGGGGCAAGAGTTTTTGTAACGCGCGGTGCCGCACTTTTACATCATAACGGAGGAAATATGCGTGGATGGGGTGCGGCCACCGCAGAATCATTCCACTCGATAGTGGAAGAATAATATGAAGGATATTTTGGAAAAAATCTCATCCTACAACCTCTTTAATTATTTACTCCCCGGAGTGCTCTTTGTTGTTATCTTGGAAAAATTCACAACCTACTCGTTTGTACAGGAAAATCTGATTGTTGGTGCTTTTGTGTATTATTTTGCTGGGTTAGTGATAAGCAGGTTCGGTTCTTTGATCGTCGAGCCGCTACTTAGGAAGATTTCTTTTCTAAAATTCGCTGATTATGAAGATTTTGTTTCGGCCTCGAAAGATAACGCGAAAATCGAGATACTGTCCGAGACAAACAACATGTACAGGACATTTACTACAATGTTCCTTTTGCTCGCATTGGCGAAAGTTTATGAGTTCATTGAGTATAAATTACCCGTGATAAAAGACTGGAATCCGTACATACTGATTTTAGTGCTTTTGCTGATGTTTCTATACTCCTACAGAAAACAAACTCAATACATTACAAAGAGAATTAAAACAAATAGCGTATGAACAAGAAAAAACTACAGCTGGATTGGAAAGGATACCACGAGTATACCGAAGAAAATGTGCAGAAATATACACCAACAAGAGCAGGAATATACAAAATCGGCATTAAACAACAGAACGGTAAACTTGCCGTGCGATATGTTGGGCAAGCCAATGATCTTGACCGGCGACTAAAAGAACACCTTGA
>MHSF01000006.1 GCA_001822695.1 Candidatus Taylorbacteria bacterium RIFCSPLOWO2_02_FULL_44_35
TTTGTGCGCATAGTCATACCGACTACGCTAACAGGAATTATGAGCTATACGGCATTAGTTCACTGACCTTTTTTGTGAGCTATTAGGCCCGATTGCCTAGAAGACGACGGTCTGCTAAAATGCCGGGTTATGTTGAATTACAACGAAATTTTGCCGAAAAAATTTATTGTCTTGGACGGCGCACCCTACGAAGTGCTGGACGCTCATATTTTTCGCATGCAACAACGCAAACCTGTCAATCAAACGAAACTTAAAAATCTTATCACTGGCAAAGTTACCGACTATACTTTTCACCAACAGGATAAAATGGCTGAAGCTGATTTACAAAAAAAAGAAGTGAAATATTTATATAACACCTCGCGCCTGCCTGCTGGCAGGCGGGGCGAGTGGTGGTTTAGTGAACCAAGTAATCCAGCAAATAGATTCAAACTGGAAATCGCCCAAATCGGCGAGGGCGGAAAATTTTTGAAAACCAATGCCGTCGTTGAACTTTTAACTTTTAATGAAAAAGTCATCGGCGTGAAATTGCCGATAAAAATGGAATTGAAAGTCACCGAAGCGCCACCAGCCGTCAAAGGCGACACTTCCAAGGGTGCGTCCAAAATCATCAAACTGGAAACCGGCGCCGAAGTTAGCGCCCCGCTGTTCATCAACGAAGGCGATACCGTCCGCGTCAACACCGAAACTGGAGAATATGTTGAGAGAGTGTAGTCAAGTTGTGTTAAAATCAAAAATTGCTTGAAATTTTTGAAAGTTTTATATGCTTTGGACTCACCGGGGATCGGACCCGGACCCCGGCAACTTGCCCCGTTAGACATTTTGTGGACCTAGGGAGAATCGAACTCCCGTCTCCACAATGCGAATGTGGTGTCATACCACTAGACCATAGGCCCCTTGGCGCTATGTCTAACGGGGTGAAAATGCCGCGTAATACCATTTTACTATGAGCCCAATCGGGGTACTGGGAATTGAACCCAGACCTCACGCACCCGAAGCGTGTATACTGCCATTATACTATACCCCGAATGCGCCTTGTAGGGATTGAACCTACGGCCTTTCCGATGTGAACGGAACGCTCTACCACTGAGCTAAAGGCGCATCGTTCTGGAAGAAATATAACACAGAATTTTATCCTCTGGAATCCGACGGCGTGGTAAAATTAAACCTATGGATAAACCGGCCGAGCTTAAAAAACTGGAACAGGAAATCGCCGGGGACGCGGCTTTGCCGCTTCAAGATTCAAATTTGGTTTTCGGCGAAGGCAATGTTGATTGCCAAGTAATGTTCATCGGCGAAGCGCCGGGTTTCACCGAAAACGAACTGCGTCGGCCATTCGTCGGCCGAGCCGGCAAGCTTTTGGACCAACTGCTGACGGAAATTGGCTGGCAACGGAACGAGGTCTACATCACCAATATCGTTAAGCGCCGGCCGCCAGACAACCGCGACCCGTTGCCGGAAGAAATTGAGGCCTATAAACCCTGCTTGGCGCGGCAAATCGCCATCATCAAACCGAAAGTCATTGCCACTTTGGGCAGATTCTCCATGAATTATTTCTTGCCCTTCGCCAAAATTTCCCGCGACCACGGTAACATTCTTGACTTAGAAGAAAGCGTTATCGTGCCGCTTTATCACCCAGCCGCTGCCTTGCGCGCCACTGCGATACTAAACGACTTGCGTGCCGACTTTAAAAAATTGCCAGATATCGTGGCTGGCAAGATTACCGTGGCGCTACCGAAAATTGAAATGCAAAGAAAAAAAACCGGTGCGCCCCAAGCCCAACTGTTTTGAAAATGAAAATTATCACCGTTATTCCCATTGCCCGAGGCATCTTAAAAGACGAGCTTTTTTATTTCTCCAAAGAAACGGCGCCGGCCGGGGCGCTGATTGAAGTGCCATTGCGCGGCAGAAATATTCCAGCCCTAGTCATTGCTTGCCAAGACGCAGCCGATGCCAAAGCTGATTTGAAAAGAAGCTCGTTTACTCTGAAAAAAATTGTCCGATTTCAAGCCAAAGAATTTTTCTCAACCGCTTTCATCAAGGCGGCAAAAGAAACCGCCGATTATTTCGCCGCCACCACCGGCGCAGCGCTTTACGCTTTGACGACAAAAAAAATTCTAGAAAAAGCTGGCGAATTCCGAAACCCGACCGGCGCACCGAAACAATCGGGCACATTCGAACGACTGATTATCCAGGACGAAAGTGAAAATCGTTTTACCTTTTACAAAAATTTAATTCGGGAAAGCTTTGCCAAAAAACAATCAGCCCTGATTATCGTTCCGACTGTCCGCGCCGCCGAGAAACTTAGCGATAAATTAAAAATTGGTATTGAACAGTATACTTTTGTCTGTCACAGCGATTTGACGCCCAAAAACCTGCTCGCGGCTTGGAAAAACATTCTAGCGGAAAATCACCCGGTCGCCGTCATCGGCACTAGTTTCGCATTATCAATTCCCCGCCTTGATTTCGACAAGATTATCGTGGAAAAAGAAAACTCTCCGGCTTACAAGACCATCGCCCGGCCGTTCATTGATTTTCGGATAGCCGCCGAATTGTTGGCGAAAAATCTCGGCACGAGATTTTTCGCCGGTGATAGCAAACTGCGAACAGAAACGCTTTATCGTTTGGAACAAGGCGAATTCTTCGAAACTTTACCGCTGAAATGGCATTGGCCGAAAAATCTGGAACAAAAAATTATTGATATGAAAAAAAAGCCGGTCTTAAGCGATGAGCTGATTCAATTAATAAAGAACAACTTAGAAAAAAACGAGCGGCTGTTCATCTTCGCGGCCCGGCGCGGCTTGGCTACTTCAACCGTCTGTAGCGATTGCGGCGCAACGCTAACTTGCCAAAAATGCGGCTTGCCGTTGGTTCTTCATCGTGGCAAAGAAAATTATTTTCTTTGCCACCACTGCGGCCAGAAAAAAACAGCGGAGATTCGCTGTTACATCTGTAACAGTTGGAAATTGAAACCTTTGGGCGTCGGTACCGGGAAAGTGGCAGAAGAAATAGCAAAAAGATTTCCTGAAATCAAAATCATTCGGTTGGATAGTGATACCAGCAAAACCGCCCGTGAAGTAATGCGACGCGTTGCTGATTTCGAAAAAAATCCGGGCAGCATTTTAGTCGGCACCGAGCTGGCATTACAAAATATCAATTTGCCTTTTGACAGCGCGGCAGTCGCTTCATTGGATTCGTTAATGGCAATGCCAAACTTTAGGATTAACGAGAAAATTTTTTCCATTTTGCTTAGATTGCGTTTCTTGGCGCGAAAAAATTTCTTGATTCAAACCAGAAACCCAAGTTGGGGCGCGCTTAATCAGGCATTAGCGGGTGATTTGGCTGGTTTTTATCAGGAAGAATTAGCGGAACGGAAAAAATTTTCCTATCCGCCGTTCAGCATCGCGATTAAAATCACTTTTCCAAAAAATCCGCCGGAAATATTTTCCAAGTGGCGACCGCAAATCTTCGGTAAAAATATTTTGCTTAAATTACCACCCGAAAATTGGCCAAACGACGAACTACTTGCCACTCTCCGCGCTCTACCGCCTGATTACACTATCAACATTGACCCTGAAAGTTTTATTTGAAATATCCGACAAAATCAATATAATGGAAAAATGACAAGAATTAAGAATATCTGCCAAGTCGATGAGCCGATTCTGCGGCAAATCGCCCAACCGGTACAATTGTCGGAAATCAAATCACCAAAAATCCGCCGGTTAATTAAAAAAATGAAAACCGCACTGACCGGCGAAACTGATGGTGTCGCCATCGCCGCACCGCAAATCGGCGTGGCGCTTCGTATCTTCGTCGTTGCCGGCAAGTGGTTAGGTAAACAAAAAAAAGATCTGGTTTGCATCAATCCGGTATTGTTGAGCGTTTCCAAAAAGAAAAAAGAATCGGAGGAGGGTTGTCTGTCAGCTCGCTGGTTTTACGGCAAAGTTAGTCGCGCCCGCAATGCCTCCATTCGCGCTTTTGACGAAAAAGGTAAAGAATTCGTCCGCGGTGCCGGTGGTTTGTTGGCGCAAATTTTTCAGCACGAACTGGACCATTTGGAAGGCATTTTGTTCACCGATAAAGCCAAAGATGTGGTGGAAGTAAGGCCGGAGGAATTAATGGCTGGTCCGCAAAATTAGCAAAACTCGTTGAGGATATTCCTTGAGCGGAAACTTGGTAGGCGCGGCTGGCGCCGGACAGAGAAATTTTTCAGTAGGAAAATTTCGTGTTCCGCGAAAGGAATACCCGAGAAAGAGTTTTGCTGGTAATAATAATTATGAATACAAACTTCGCATTTTTTGGGACAGATAATTTTTCAGTGGGGGTTTTGAGTGAGCTCAAAAAATCCGGTTTTTTGCCAGCGTTGATTGTTACCACACCCGACAAACCAAAAGGCCGAGGCTTAAAACTGACACCGCCGCCAGTTAAGCTCTGGGCGATTGAAAATAAAATTGATTTCGTTCAGCCAGAAAAATTAAACAACAATTTTAATTTAGAAATTAGAAATTGGAAACCTGCCCGTCCGGCAGGCGGGTTAGAAATTGGCGTTGTAGCTTCTTACGGCAAAATCTTGCCGACCGCCACTCTGAAATCTTTCCCGAGAGGATTATTAAATGTCCACCCCTCTCTTTTGCCCAAATACCGCGGCGCTTCACCGATCCAATCGCAAATTTTGAACGATGAAAAAAAAATCGGCGTCACGACAATGCTGATGGATGAGAAGATGGACCACGGACCGTTGCTAGCGCAACGGGAATTTTCAATTTTCAATTTTCAATTTTCAAATGAAATACCAATAGCAAAAGAATTATCGGAAAAATTAGCGGTAGAAGGCGGAAAACTTTTGATGGAAACAATACCAAAGTGGCTGACTGGTGAAATAAAACCAATTCCCCAAGATGACAGCCAAGCGACTTTCTGTAAAAAAATTTCCAAAGAAGACGGCTTGATTGATTTAAGCGGTAACCCGCGCCGGAATTTTCTCAAAATCCAAGCGTTTGCCGGCTGGCCCGGCACCTATTTTTTTACCGACCAACACGGTAAAAAAACCCGAATAATCATCAAAGACGCTAAATTTGAAAACGGTCAGCTCATTGTCAACCGCGTTCGACCAGAAGGTAAAAAAGAAATCCCTTTCTCCCAATTGTTTTCCACTTAACGCCGATAAAATCGACGCAGCCACTCTTTTATTTGTCGGCCGCTTTTCCTGATAAAACGAAGCCGCCGGCCTTTAGCGCCACGCAATTCGTCAAGTATCCGATCTTTGACCAAATCAATCGCCGAAAAAATATCGCCGGCTTCCGACACCGCCCGGTAATTGTCGTCCCGCCGGTGAAAATTTATTTCGGCGCGAAAAATATCGCCGGTTTGATGATGGCGAGTGGTTCGGCCTAATTCAATATCAAAAATCGCCGTCTCGTCATTTGGGTCAATTAGTTTAACAACACTCTTTAATTTCTCGCTCAAATAACCATTGATGTCCGGCGAAACCGAAAGATTGGTACCTTTAATATTTATTTTCATATGTTATTAGGGGTTACGGCCGGCGCGAATTTCGCGAATGTAATATTCGCCTTGTTCTTTGAAACTGGAGTCAAGGGTAACGGCTTTTTCAATCGCTTCAATTGCTTTCGTCCGCTGACCAACCAAGAGGTAAGAAGCGCCGAGACCAATGTAATTCTTGATAACATTTGGATTTTTTTCCACCCGCGTCTGCCAAATCGCCAGAACCTTTTGATATTGATTGGTGTCGGCGTAGGCCTTGATAAAATTATCGCCATCCACCAAAGTCGTGCCGTAAATCGGCTCCAGCAAAGATTTCACTAAATCATTTTTGCCGGCGTAAATTGCGGCCACCGCGTAATAATCGCGAGCGTCAGGGTAATTTTTTTCTAATTCATGGGCTTGCCGGAAAACTTCTAGCGCTTGATTGTATTTCCCAGAATTAATATAAACTAAACCGATTTCAAACAAAATTATCTGTTTTTTCGGCGAAAGTTCCAGGGCTTTGTTTAAGTGGGCTAACGCTTCGTCATAACGTTGAAATCTGGTTAAGAACGAACCGAGAAAAAGTTCATAGCGAGCGTCGCCGATTTTTGGCACTTCAATTTGTTTCAAAAATTCCGAGCGCGACAAGTCAAAATATTTCTGCTTCCATTCCACCGGCGCCTGCGATGCGCCCACCGACAAAGTCATCTGAGAAAGCTGCTCCCTAATTTCGGCAGAACCGAGAGAATTATAAGCCAAGGCTTTTTCAAACAAAGTAAATTTCTGATCTATGGTCTTCTCTCGCAAAGCATTGATTAGCTCCCGACTTGTTAAATACGGTTTAGCGTTGAAAAAATAGAGGCCGAAAACAGCAACAATAACAATTAAGGGCGCCACAATGCGATTGGCGACCGTTTTATCAAAAACTAATTTCTTATCCCACTTATCGGGGAAAGGTTTGCCGAAACTATGATGAAAAAAAGCCAGGACGGAGAAAAACATTAGATAGCTGCCGATATTGTCAAAGACAAAAATATTCTGGAAAAAGTAACCGGCTAACAAACCGGTGAAAACAGCTTTTTCGGAAAAAGACAACTGCCCATTTTTGCCGCGCCAAATATAAAACAGCAGAGCGGCAAAAATTGAAAAATAACTTAAAAGTCCCAGCAAACCGCCGGCAATCAGCCAATCAAAAATAATGTCGTGAGCGCGGTCAAACCACTGCTCTTGGGTGAACATTTTTGGATTGTAATATTTGTTGAAGACAAAATTAAAGCTTTCTTGTCCCCAACCCAAAATCGGCCGCTCTTTGAAACCTTGCCAGCCCATTTGCCAAACCATGAAGCGCGGAGTCGCTTCATTCAAAGAAATGGAAGCCAAGCGCGACAAAGCGGCGCTCTTTTGGATAAAAGCAACATTTCTAATGGCAATAAAACCGACAATTAAAATAAGAATTGCCACTAGGGTAAATCTAGCGCTTTTTTTCAAAAATAATCTTTCCTTATCAAATAGGGCGATTAAAATCGCCGCGATTAAAATTCCGCCGACCAAACCTAGGACCGCGCCGCGAGTGGCGGTATGATAAAGAATAAATAATTGCAAAGCGATAATGACGCCGTAAGTCCATTGTAAAGTTTTGCTGAAACGCTCGCGCAGTAAAAGAAAGAACGTCAAGAAAATATGAAAGAGCATATAAACCGCCAAATAGGTGGCATTGCCAAAAGTGCCATCCAATCGCGTGCCGCCTTGATTGATCACCAAAACGCCAGCCAGTTGAAAAATGCCGTAACCAGCCATAATCACGCTGACCACGATTGAAGTTTGGAAAAATCTTTTCCAATGTTTCCAATCATTGAGCATTGCACTGGCCGTCAGAAAATAAAGAAAGAGGTGGAAAATTCCCACCCAGCCCTCCATCCGTTCGAAATTACTCCAAAAACTCTTGAACGAGTTGACACTGAAAATATCCGCCAAACCGATAACGGCGACAAAAACAATCAGCGCTTTCAAAATCCAGGAATTTTTCGGCCGGTAATCAGGGTCGCGCAAAGCCAAAATCAGCCAGGCGCCGGCGGCAATTATCACCAAAATTCTGAAAACAAACGCTTTGCCGGTAATAAATGGGAAAAATAAATTATTCGCCACCACCAATGGCACGAACGGCACCAAAAAAATTCCTCCCAGAGCCACCCAGCGCAAAATTTTATTTAAATTCATAACAAAAATATATCACAGAACAAAAAAATGGGAAGCTCGCTGAACAAAAAAGCTCGCTTTACAAAAAAAGTCAATATATACTAGCTCTTAGCTATAGCTTATAGTTAGCACCAAGAATCTTCTATGAAAATTTTCTATGGGAATTATTGAGGAAAAAGTTAAAAAGCGGGTCAAACGAAAAAACATTCAGAAAATTGTGCTGGGTACGGTCGCGGCTGCGGGGCTTTTAAGTGTGGCAATGCTTGCCCCCAATATCATCAGTGCTTTAGGCAAACTCGGTATTATTAATTCCAAGCGCGGTTATCGTTACAATGGAACCATTAATAGAGCGCGCAACAGATTAATAGAAAACGGCTTGCTAACAAAAAATAATAAAGGATTCCTATGTCTTACCACTAAAGGCGAAACAACTTTGCGTCAATTGGCACTCACCGATTTTAAACTCAAAAAACCAAAACATTGGGATAAAAAGTGGCGGGTGTTAATCTTTGACATTCCAGAAAAACGCCGCGGTTTGCGCGAAAAAATTCGCCGAACACTAGTGGCTATCGGATTCACACACCTTCAAGACAGTGTCTGGGTTTACCCCTACAATTGTGAAGATTTGATCGCTCTTCTGAAATCAGACTTCAAAGTTGGCAAAGATTTAATTTATATTGTTGCCGAGGAAATTGAATACGAAAAAAGCCTCTTGAAAAACTTCAGATTAACAAAATATTAACTAGCTACTAACTCGTAGCTATAGCTTACAGTTAGTAGCTAGTCGATTCCAAAGCTCAAAGAAAAAGCCACAGATTAATGAGTCTGTGACTTATCTAATCAAATTTTGTTTATTTATTTCTTCAGAAAATCATCAACAAAGATTTTGGCGCAATAAGCGGTGCCGTCCAGTGTTCCCCATTTTGCCAAAATGTCCGCTCGAACTCGCGCTTGTTTTTCACGCACTTTCTCTGCTTTCTTAAGCAACTCCATCAGGGGTTCGCCGTGATAAATCAAACCAATACCGAGTTTTTCTACCGCGATATTGTTGAAGTAAATTTCAGGGTCGTCTTTTGGGTCAAAATCCGGCATTACCAAGGGCGTGCCAACGAGCATTGACAACCAGACCGAACTCCAACCGGAACGAGCGAACTGAAAGAGGATATTTTTATTGGGAATAATATGCGGCAAAGCGCGAATACTACCCGACACCGCTTTGGTGTCGTTGCTGTAAAGCTTGATGCCAAGCGATTGGGTTTCGGCGTAAAGCCGTTCCAAACTCGGAATACCGGTAATGGTTACGAAAATTCCTTTTTCAATTGGTTCGTCATTGGGCGCCGGCACCGGTCCAATGGGCGGCACCAAAATTTCGTCCGGGTAACAACTTTTATAATCATCGCTGAAAGAAAAAGTCGCCGGGTAAGAAATACAATGAAGCCGGTGGTTTTGTTCAACCCAATTGGCAGTCTTAACTCCAGCCATGAGCAGTTTCGTCTGGACAGCAATTTTATCTTTCGGTTCCTTTGCCGCTTTTTCCAAAATTTCACCAATGTAGCCAAAGGAAGTGAAATAAGACGGCGCGACATCGTAGCGAATACGCGGTGAACGATTAAGCTCAATTACAATATCCTTACCGTTCACTTGTTCCTTGCCACCCGAAAAGGTTTCAAGATTAAGCACCACTGAGAGGTGTTCTTTGGCTTGCGCCGAAACGGCAGGCGCGTTGCTTGTCCACTTTGTCAACGAATCCTCATAGGAGGAATCGCCGTAAAAAATGGATTTCAAAATTGCACCGAGTTCGGCGTCTAAAAGAATTTCCCCGGGATATTTTTGTTCGTGGCCGGCGAATTCTTCCAGCATTACTTTTTTCTGTTTGTCGCCATAGACCCAAGGCACAATAATACCCAATCGTGGCCGGTGGCGTTTTTCCAGTTCATTGTTGAATGCTATCGCCAAATCACTGGTTCTTAAATAAGGTCCAGTGCCGTAAGCGAAGTTAGTTACAAGGTACTTTTTCATGTTCGTTATTTATGTTTTATCAGTTCTTGTCTTACCTTATCTTATTATATCCTAAACTCCAAAGGTGCCATATTTGATTCCTTTTACTCCTTCAATCGCTTCTCGCGGAAATAGATTCCAGCCGTCAAAGAAATAGCCGGGTTTTTTCATTTTCATCAGCAAATCGTAAATATCCAAATCGCGGAAAGAATGATGATTGTTCAAAACCAAAACGCAATTGCTTTCTTCAAAACCGTCCGCTAATGAAACTGGTTTCAGTCCGGTCTGCCCATCCGACAATCGGGCTTTTTTTAATTCGCTCGTTTTGATTACCGGGTCATAGACGACAATATTTTTGAATTTTTGCTGAAGTTCTTTAATTATATCAACGGCCGGCGAAAAACGCATATCGGAGGTTTCCGGTTCGCCTTTGAAAGCGACACCAAGCACAAAAATTTTTAGAGCATTCGGCTTAATTTTATTTTTAACGGCAAAAGCCGAAACTTTTTTTGCCACTAATTTAATCATTTCCTCGTTTATTTTTCTGCCCAAGGCCGGCAGTTTGGCATTAAAACCGACTTGCTTGGCTGAATTAACCAAAATCCACGGGTCTTTTACCAAACACAAACCGCCCACACCGGGACTGGGTGAAGGAATTTTGTTGCGAGGATAACCGCGATTGGCGGCTTCAATCACTTCAAAAGCGTTAACGCCAAATTTCTCGCAGGCCTGCGCTACTTCATTGGCATAAGCGAAACTGACATCGCGAAAAGAATTATTCAGAAGTTTAACCACTTCCGCCGCTTCCAGATTTTGGACTGGCACAATTAAGTGATTGATGGTTTTGAAAAGCCGAGTCGTTAAATCCACGCTGGCTTCGTTGATACCGCCGATAACTTGCGGCAGAATCCGCAGTTCCTCCAGCGCCCGACCTTCCACCGTTCGTTCCGGCGCGAAGGAAAGATAAAAATCTTCACCAGCCTTAAGTTTAGAAATTTTTTCAATCAGAGGAATGGCAAACTTCCGACAAGTGCCAACCGACACGGTGGAACGCAAAATAATTAAATCATGAGGTTTTAAAATTTTGGCAACCGAGGTAATCGCTTTTTTCAAATAATCAAAAACCACTTCGCCTTTTTCATTAACCGGCGTATTGACGGCAATAATATAAATATCGCTTTCGCCATTTTTGAAATCTGATTGAACGAAAAAATTCTTGTTGATATGGTGCTTCAAAAGCGGTTCCAAACCGACTTCGTGAAAATGCGGTCGGCCGCGCCGAAGCGACGCCGCCACTTTTTTATCAGTGTCTATGCCGTGAACTTTGAAACCGACTTCGCAAAGTGTCAACGCCAAAGTCAAACCGACATAACCCAGGCCAACAATATAGACATTGCGAGCGTGAATTTCGGTATTTTTCCAAAGTTCAAAAAAAGACAGGACATCGTGAACGCCGTTGTCATCATCCACCACCACGATTTTATCCAGCTTGTGGTCAACGATATTGCGTTCCTTGATTTCGCGGATAATCGCTCGCATCATTTCAAAAGCCGACAGGCCTTTTTTCACCGTTACCGGATTTTTTTTCATAATACCGCTGACCGATGAATCAATGGATACACCGCCTAGAATCGCCTTACGGATATCGCCGTCGGTCAAAATGCCAAGCAGTTTATGCCGGCGGTCTGTCACCAAAGCAATACCGGCCGGGCCCGGCTCCGGTTTGCTATGAGGCGACAATTCAATCGCCGCCATCGCCTCGCGAATCGTGCCACTGGGTTTTATTAAAATTGGTTTAATTCGATTTCTCATTTTTATTGTTTTATTTTGGGTTACAAAATGCTGTTGAAGGCGTATGTTGAGCGGGGACTTGCGAGCGCGACTGGCGCGAGCACGAGGAATTTTTCAGTAGAAAAATATCCGTGCCCCGCGAAACATATGCCGAGAAAGGCATTTTGTAATTCGTAAAAATTTTCATATTCTTTTTCCCTCTTTTGCTATAAATTTCATGGCCGCTTCGGCGAAATAAAAATCAAGCAGGCCATTGATGTCCACCGATCGCTCTTCGGGCATCAGGAAAGGCCGCACATCTTTGCCCCAAACTTTGCCGTCTTCCATGATAATCTTTCGTTTGGAAACATAAATGCCGGCGTTGCGGCGATAAACCAACGGCAAATCTTGCCGGCGAATAGTGGTATTTTCGTTGAAACCATCCACATAAGGCAGTAATTTGTCATCAACAATTTTCTTCATTTTAATCGGGTTAGCGTCGGTTACTTTGTAGACGCTGACCACCGAATCAGCTCTCGTTTTGACTAATTTTTCAATGCAACCGTCAATGTCTTCTGTCCTTAATAACGGCGTAGTGGCGTGTAACATTACTACAATGTCATAGTGGATTTTATTTTTATTCTCCATCACTGAAACCGCATGCTGAAGCACCGGCACATCGGGCGTATTGTCTTTGGCTAAATTTTTCGGCCGTTTCAAAACAACTTCCTTGCCGCCGCATCTTTCCGCCACCGCCAAAATCTCCGAGTCCTCCGAAGAAACGACTAAATCGGTCAGAAAATGGCTCTTTTTAGCGGCTGATAAAACATAAAAAAGCAGCGGTTTACCCGCCAACTTCTTGATATTTTTCCGTGGCACGCTTTTTGACCCACCCCGCGCCGGTATAATACCAAGGATTTTTACCTCTTTAATCATCGCCAATTTCTACCATATCCTCCGCAAAAAAGCAAATTTTCTTTGAATAACGAAAAGAATTTATTTTCGCAAAGATTTGTTCTTTGAGATTTGAGAAAAAAGAAAACGCCTTGCAGTTCGTTCATGACGAATTCCACAAGGCGCTATACACATCAGTGTGCCGAGACACAGTTGTGCTGTTCGACTCTGTTACCGTTCTGGATGTACGTGGTGAGCCTGTTGTCATCAACCGAGTAACCATATCCACCTATGTAGCCATGAAGTTCGACGGTGAGCAGTCCACAGCTTTGACAGCCATGCAACTTCTCCACTACCCACTCAGTGTGACGGCCCGGAGCTTCATCTATGATGGTGTCAACCATCGCCCTAACATGCGGTTCGAGCGTCTCCAGGGTTGGAAGAACTTCAGGAACGGCACCGTGTTCTTTGATGGCCTTGAGTTTTGGCACTCCTGCCGCTTCTTCTCCACGTTTGATGATCTCGAGCTTGCGCTCGAGTGGAAGATGGAGCACTGGGCCGCCAATCGTCTCGCCATGATACTTTTCAAGGATGAACGCGGCGGTCTCTGCGCGATAGGCAAGGGATTCTTCCGTATCTCCCGCGAGCAAGCCCCATGTCTTACCTTGATCCTCAACTCGTTTGATGTTTATCACATAACCCTCGCCGCCGCGAAGTTGCTCTGCCTCGATGAGCAGTGTTTCGAATCTTTTGTCCATTTCGATCTCCTTTTCAGTTGTCTTGGTGCTGATTTTGGCAAGCGAATTAGGCGAAAACCCAATTCTACCAACTCGCCAAATCTGCGCTAATATTACACGAATTGCCCCCCCATGTCAAGCGCGCGGGCCCGAATTCTAACTCCAAGCGCAATGTTCCCCTAAAAAAGCCTTACGGTACAAGGCTAAATGTGAAATGTCCATAAGGTAAAATGGTTGGGTAATACTCAATTATCAACCAATCTAAGGGACATATGCGCTACAAACATTTTAGTAAGGATGACAGGGCCCGAATTCTAACTCCAAGCGCAATGTTCCCCTAAAAAAGCCTTCGAAGTGTTTTCCGAAGGATGAACGAAAAACTGCGAGGTTTGTTCGTCGCCGACGCCGGTTACGTGTCGGAAAAACTGGAACGGGATTTCTTCATTGAAAGAGAAAGAGCGCTGATTACGGCGACGAGAAAAAACATGAAAAAGCTTGCCGCCACCGCTCACATCGCTTTCCTTAACCTCCGAATGAGAGTGGAGATTCACTTCCGAGCGTTGAAACTCTGCTACGGCCTCGTCACTTCTTTCCCTCGCTCCATTGACGGCTACCTCGCTCATTACTTGGCCGTCATCGCTGCTCACCTTGTCGCTTAATTATTATTAAAAGGTTTCTTCTCTTTTTGTTTTCGTTTCTTGAACTTTGGTTTTGATTGTTTTTTAAAAAAACGCGGACAACCGCGGTCTATTCAACGCGAGCCAAAGTTTGCGTTTCGTTATTCAAAGAAATTTTGATAAAAGAAAAAGACCCGATTTCGGTGAAGAAATCAGGTCTCTGAATTTGTTGTGCTTGGGTTAGAAACCGAGCAATCTATCCGCAATGACTTGAGCAATCCGTTCGGCGGCGCCGGGCCGAATCAACGGTTGAAAGGCAACAGCTCCGGTTTCCACAGATTTTCTGGCTGAAACCGGGTCAAACAGCACATCATCTACTTGTTCCGTTAGTTGCTTCGGCGTTGCCGCTCCCCAACCGGCGTGGGCGCGAATGAGCGGCGGCACACCGTCAATGTAGCCGGTGGTTTTCCTTTTTGCCGACTCGTCCGGGAACAAAAACAGAACTACTGGAATGCCAGCCAAAGCGGCCGTGAACTGGTCAGTGCTGCCCCAGGTGCAGAGCATCAAGTCCGACGCTAACACCACTTGAGCCAAGTCCTTGACGACATCGGCGCTATCGGCAATTACTTTCGCATTTGCCGACAGCTCCGCAACTTTCTGTTCCGCGCATTGCTTGCCTTCCGCAAGTGCTAGCAGTTTGGGATGGGCTCTGGGCACGAAAACCACTTTCCTGCTTTGTAGCTTTTCCGCCGTTTGCCTCACGGCCTCCAGATGGGCGGAAAAAATCTCCACCTCGGAACCGGGCGAAACCAGAATCATGAACTCATTGTCCATGATGTCCAATTTACTCCGGACTTCGGCGCGAATTTCATTTTTTCGCGCGATAAGCGGCCGAACACTTTGGGCAAAGGACGGCTTGCCAACGACGACCACTTCCACATCCGTTCTGACGGAGCGGGTAATGGCCGCGTCCTGTTCGTCCAGTGCGGTGATAACCGTGGACGGCGCCGGATGTCGATTGATGGTGCTGTAGAAGTCATTCACGCCAATCGCTGGAATGTTCTGACTCCCTGCCCATTTCGCCCATTCCACTTGCGCCTCAAAGGCGGTGGCGGATGCGCCGTAGACGAGCAAGTCGGCTCGGTCATCGGCAGACGGCATTCGCCGTTCATAACTGATGCCAACCGGATTTAACACCTTTTCACCGGCTTGCGCCCGAGGTGACGGATCAACAAACCATTTCACCTGAACATCGGGCATCATCCTCTGCAGGGCATCGATTGCCAGTTTTGTCTCCTTGGCTCCACCAATGTCACCGGCTACTGCGTACACCATGTATTGCTTTTTCATATTGCTATTCTACCATACTGCGTTTTGTTTGCGGATTACCCCAGTTCTAACTCTAAGCGCAACACTTGAGTAAAATGTGTTGCATGAAGGAATACAAGCATTTGTCGGAAGGCGACAGATTATCAATTTA
>MHSF01000007.1 GCA_001822695.1 Candidatus Taylorbacteria bacterium RIFCSPLOWO2_02_FULL_44_35
ATCATTTATCATTGCCCCCGCTTTGCCGCTGATTTTTTTGGTAATGTTTTTTGTGAAAAGTAAAAGAGCGATAATGATGACGTAATTAAAATAGAAATTAACATCAAGTGCTTTTTCTGTTTCACCGATCAAATCAAGATTAAACATGGACGCCTTCATAATTTGCGCCACCAAATAAATCAAAATTAGAAAAACCGGCGCCACCAACATTTGGTCAATGAGTGTTTTACGCCATTGTGCCGCCGCGCCGGAGGCGCCGGGGAAAATTGCCCCAATGAAACCAATGGGCGCGGTCATCATTAGGAAAATGAAAGCCACTGTTCTGGCAACAAATAACAAAGCTACGCTTAAAAATACATAGAGAGCGACAACAATAACCACAAAACGCAAGACAGCGTCACGATAAGAGTCAATGCCGACGATATTTAAAGGTTTACCAGAATTTTTTTCAAACTTCTCCGAAATTCTAAGATAATTTTTGAAAGTGGCTGATATATTAGGATTACCGTCGGCGCTTACGGTAAAAGCGTTGTAGAAATTCTGGGCGACGATATTGCTGGCGTCTATTGCCACTCTAGTAAAGAACAAACTGAAATTTATCAGAACGGCGGCGATTATTAGTTTCGCCAGCATACTGCGGATGTTATAGGAAGAAAGTTGGAGAATTGTGGAAATGGCGATATAGAGTAGGATAAAAATGAAGCCCATATTTACCAGGTCACGGATTAGTTTCCAGCCAGAATCTATTGCGTCAATCTTAAAATACTTGGTATCCAAAGAAAATTTAATAGCCATATCCATCAAATTGCCCGCAAGACCGAGAATCCAGGCGGCCGTGGGTATAAGCAAATTATTCATTATCCAAGCAAACCAATCACCAAAAAAATTTATTACAAGTCCTAGCCAACCGCCTTCTACTGGATTTTCTGCTCCTTGCGCCTCAACTTTATTTATCGGCACCAAAGCCAAAGGCGCGGCGATGAGGCCGATAAGGATTACGGCCAAAATCATTCTTTTATTTTTTTGGAAAAAGCTGGGCATTTAATTTTTTCGTCTTGTTTCGTTGGATTTTATTGTCTTGTTACATTATCGGATTAGTTTTGGGGATTTACGGTAATCGTAATTTCGTCTGACACGCTTAATAAGCCGTCACTGGCGGTTAAACGCAACACAGAAATTCCGGTCGTGATGATGACGGCCGTGGTGTTTGGAGAATTGGGGTTTCTGAAAATAACCGCCGGCCCGCTAACTCTCGACCATGTTGAAGTGATTTGATGAGGTGGACTTGGTAGACCATCGTCTGTAACCACGCCGGCAAGCGTTGCCGTATTGGGCAGAGTAATTGTCTGGTCAGCGCCGGTGTTTACCGTGGGCGGCAGATTGGTGCCACTACCACCGCTGCCCCCGCTTCCACTACTTCCGACTGTTATCGTTCTCCTGACCGCATTGCTATTGGCAGTGCCGTCACTGGCGGTATAAGTAATGGTGTAAGTGCCGGCGGCGTTGAAAGTAATCGAATTTCCAGTTATGACATAAGAAGGTGGCGTACCGGTGGTTGGCGCAGGACTAATTGAGAATGAAATGTTGGATATTGGACTATTGTTGCCGCAATTCGTGGCCGTAATCCCATCAAGAGCGTCAAAAGGCACGCCGACTCTTGCCCTTGTCGCCCCGCTCCAATTGACAATGGGTTCTGAATAGCGGTTGAAGTTAATTTCTCTCACAAAAAGATCTACACCTGCCGGCACTCTGATTTGTATTTTTTGTATTCTGGTGGGAGTTGGTAGGTTAAGAGTGAAATTAACAGTCCGGGGAGCTGATAAACTTACGCTTTGTAAAGGCGTTGCTGATAAGTCGGTTTCATAAAGATCTATCTTAGTGCCACGATAAAGATAAGAAAATTCTTCAGAGCCACCATAGGATAGAATTCGTATAGAGGATAACATTTCTGGACGATTAAATCTGATTTCTAACCAAGCTCCCGCCCCCATCGGCTCTATCCTCGCATAGGTCATGGTGGTGCCATCAACCGCGTAATCAGGCTGACCGCCCACACTTCCCGGGTTAGCGTCAAAGGAAAAAGGAGAAGAGTCAATAGAAAGAATATCATTGGAAGTAAGTCTTGTTTGCGTGGGGCAAAAATTCTGGCTTTGCTGATTTTGCCGCCCAATTTGGCCCATTTGGTCCATTAAGTCGGTAACTGCGCTACCAGCCGCGGCCCGCGATGGACGCGCGGCGCAATAATTAGCGGCTTTTTGGTAATCGGTTGCGGATATGTTTGTATTTGTCCAAGCATTATTTTCATAGTGTCGCACTGTCCCGTTGGGTAAGGGATTGGGTAAGAGAATATAGTTTTGGATGTCATCGCAACTCACACCAGTCATACCGCCCGATGGCGGCGTAGAATTATTGTAATAACCGCTGGCCAACCGTTGATTGAACAGGTCTCGGTAGTAATTGGGATTATTTCTTCCGCCGCCGGTAAAAAGGCCGGTGGCGCTGAAGACACTGTTAAGCGTTTCTTTCATCAACTGATTAATCAGCGCGCCGAAAATGGCGTCAAGGTCTTCGGCGGCGACATACTCGTTAATTTCAGCTTGAAAAGTGCTGGAAATTCCTTCCTGAATAAGTTTGCCGGGCGTGACGGTTTCGTATCTGGCGCACACAGTCACGTCGCCGGTTAAAGAGTCAATTTCCTCGTCGCCGGTAGGGAAAAAGGCGCCACCGGTATCTATCACCTCGCGTTGCACGCATCTCTTGGTTGTTAAGAAGCCGCTAGCCCAGTCGGTTTCTTTGCCGGCTACCCAATGCTGGTTGGCGATGCGGATTTCCAATTCTTTTTTGGCCAAATCGAAAGCGCCGTAAGGATTGTTTTGTGGTTGAGTGGTTAAGTCCAGCCAGCTTTGCCAGCTGTTGCGATAGGCGGCTCTCTGGCCCGCGTTCATCGTGTTATTTATAATATCGGAAAGAGTACAGGTGATGCGGTCGCGAAAACCACCGCCCCAATAGTTAAGGCCTAAAGCCAGACGGATATCAAGGGCGAACGGACTGCACAAATATCCTAAATCGGTCCCGTCAATAAACTGCCCGGCGGCCCGGTCGGCAATGTCAGCAAAGAAACTTGCCGGGTCGGAAACGAATCGCGGCCCCGAACCGTCAAAACCGCTGTTAATCCAACTCGTGATGCTGGTTAGAAAATTATGAATTAACTCTTTCACTGCAATTTTCAGCATTGGTTTTAGAATACAATCGGAGATGAAAGTACCGATAGTACTTGTCTCGGTCGGCGTGTCGGCGACCGGCACGCTAAGGATTCTATTAACAATGCCGCCGATTACTCCTCCGATAATGTCCAAGATGCAGATGCTTTGGGCCTCGGCTTTTTGCGGGACAAGCAAAACTGCCGTTGGCGCGATGAAAGCGACGATAAGAACCAAGACGACTGTTTTTTTAAGCCAGTCATTCATAGAATCATTGGGTGTTGCCTAATTTTACCAAATTTATAAACCGAAAGCCCGCGTTGTCCTGTGCAAAAGTTACGCCGCTGGCTTCCAGGCCGCCGCCGATGCTTCGCAGGAGCGGGAGGATATTGCCAGCGGCGTCAGGGTAATTTTGCAGACTGGCGACGGTCTTGAGCGGGTCGGAAAAAGTTAGTTTCATTGATTCAATTCCGGCGATGACGACGCTCACGGCATTGGCGAGAGCCAGGTGGTCGGGCAGAAAGATTTTCGGCACCGGCGCCGCCAGCAAACCGGCGAGAATTTTTTTATAGGCGGCGATGTTGCCGTCCAGTTTGGCAAGTTCCGCCGGGTTATTATTTTCCGTCGCTCGTTGCAGGATAATAAGTTCGTTTTCCAGTCCGGGGTCTTGGTCGGCGACGAAAAGCGCGCCGACGGCGTTGCCGTAGCGATGAACATCGGCGGGCGTTTCGTTGGCGAGGACTTTGAAATCGGCGGCGCCGTAAATTTTTGCCGACATCGTTGTCGTTTCTTTGTCAAGGTAGGATTGAACCAAATCGGAATAATTGTCGTAATCGGCGGGGTTGCCGCTGCCGCTTTGTTTGATGGTAACATAACGGGTAAAGAGGTCGCGGGAGAATTGGTCGGAGGCGGTTAGTGGCCGCGCCGCTCTCGGCGTGGTGGAAGCGGAGGCAAGATTGAGCTGGTCGTCAGGCCCTTTTTTTAAGGGGTCGCGGTTGGTGGCAATTTCGGCGCCGTCTGGCGTGCCGTCGCCGTCAGTGTCAGGATTGCTTGGAGCGGTTTGCCAAAGAACTTCTTCCCAGTCCTTCAGGCCGTCGTTGTCCGAGTCCTTGTTGGCGATGGAGTCAATTAATTTTTGGTCAGCGACCGAAATCACGTCATCGTTGCTGATTGTTTTGCCCCTGTTTTTATATTCAAGTAAAACGAAAAGACCGCCGAGAACAACTAGGCAGGCAATAAAAACCGGAACTATTTTTCTGGTTGGAAAAACCACTGGCTACATTATATCAAGTTTTCCCACGGTCTTTTTGTAAAGTGTGGATAGCTCACAAGGTCGTGAGATGGATATCAGATATCCACATTTTGTTGATATCTGATATCCTCAATCACAAAGGTAGATTTTAATTTCCCTTTTGAAAAAGGGACGGGGGATTTTAAATCACCTAGAGATTAAATTCTCTATGGAACATAGAAAACATAGCCGGCCTCGTTTGATTGAAAGACCACGCCGTTTTCTTTGAAGAAAGCCATTAGGTCATAGGCCTTTTGATTGATGGCCATCGCCGCCCGGCTGTATTCAACAAAACTTTCCGGCGGAATTTTTGAATCTTTGGCGCTGGCCGCTAGTTTTTCTATGGCGGCCGCCAAACCAGCATAGGTCTCGGTCAGTGAAATGTGAATGGGCCCGGCTTTTTCCGGTGGTTTAATGGCGGCAATTTCATTATTAATTTGCCGATAAACGCTGGCCAGTGCCTTGAGATCGGTCAAAGTTTTTTCGTCAGCATTTTCTATTGCTTGATTGAAAACGGCGCTGCCGGTAGTTATTTGGTCTTTGTATTTTTTAATCACTGCGCCGAGCGCGTTGCCGTAGGTTTTAAGAACTTGTTCCGAAGGAGGACTAGAAGAATTTGCCGGCGCCGATTCGATTTTTTCACTCGGCTGATTGGCCAACTGTTCGCGAGCTCGGTTAAAAATATCCAACGGATTGATTTCTTTGAGCAGTGAAGTTATTTCTTCCGTATCGGTTTTATAATTATTCAGAAAATTTTCCATCGGGGAAGTTTCCTTGGTTGCCGTTTGCTCCGGTGAGGGCGTTTGAATGTCCGGTTTATTATTTTGACGATAATTTCGCGACAGGATTAAAAAAATTATCACAATAACGCCACTGATGATAAGCGCGGCGGCTAGCAACAATATTTTACCGATTTTTGGCAAGTGTTGGAAATTCACTCCTTTATTATATCAAATCGCGGTATAATATGTCCGTGAAATTTTCACCGGCGAAAATCGTCCCAGCTTCATTATTGATAATGTCGTTGCTGGTATTGCTGATGCCAAACATTGCCTCGGCGCAATTTAATTTTGGAGGAATAATCACTTATATGGACCCGTATTGTGAAGGCTGGATACCTTTTGTCTGGTACGGTATGTTTTTTTGGCTTGGTCCGCCGTCTTTTCTGCCGGTAATGTGGATACCGGCTACAGTGACTACCTATTACAGCTATGGTCCGCCGACTCATCCCGGCCAGTGGCTGTTCGGCGCCTACGCGCCGGCTTGGATGCCGTGTATTTTGTGGATTTGGGTGCCGTGCGGATTTTGGTTGTGCCCGGTTCCGATTATTAAGGGCGGCGGTTTCCCGATTCTTTACAACGGCTCCAGTCTCTAAAATCCAAAGGTTTAACCTTTGTCTACCACCTTCGTCTACCTTCGTCTATCTTTGTCCATTGGTTTCGCCGTATACACTTATTATTTCCTATAGGAAAAATTAAGTGTAAGTGGAAAGATCTGTAAATTTCTCAAGTTATTAACTATTTCGTAATTCAAAGTAATTCGAAATCTACAAATTTTCCGCTAGGTGTTTCCACTGCCGCAGAGTGAGGTTTTCGGCTCTGGCGTTTGGGGCGATGCCGCAATCGGCGAGAACTTTTTTGCCGGCGGCGGTGATAATTTCCAAATTATTGACCAATAATTTGCGTTTGTGGGCGAAGCCGCGTTTGACGATATTAAAGAATCGTTTTTCGGAAACATCGGTGAAAAAGTCGCGCGAGATTTTATCAATGACAATTACGGCCGAATCTACTTTCGGTTTGGGGGTAAAAAGTTCGGCAGGGACTGTTTCCAAATATTTTGGTTCCGCATAGGCTTTGATGGAAATTGATAAAATGCTTTCTTTTAACCCAAGCGCGTTAGTCGCTCTCGGGTCTTTCGCCAAAATTCTCTCCGCCACTTCTTTTTGGACCATTATTACCATTTTGCTTGGTTGGGCAACTTCGCTTAAAAAGTGGCGTAAAAATTCGCCGGTAATGTAATAAGGGATGTTAGCGACGATTTTGTAGCCGCCGGTTTGCAAGCCAACTTCCGTCGGGTCAAATTTCAAAATATCGGCGCCGACAATCACCAGTTTGTTTTGTTTAAATTCTTCTTTGAATTTGAGAGTGAGGTAAAACACCAATCGTTCGTCTTTTTCCACGGCGAAGACCTGGCGGGCGCGCGCCAATAATTTTTCAGTGAGCGCGCCCTTGCCTGGGCCGGCTTCCAAAACCAAATCAGCCGAAGAGATTTCCGCGGCGTCAACCATTCGTTCGGCCACTGCCGGCGATTTCAAAAAATTCTGCCCATAGGTTTTGTTTGGTTTCATTATTTTTCTTAATCTCCCTTGTAAAGGGAGTACCCGAGTTTGCGAGGGGGAGGGATTTTTAAAATCCCCCGCCCCGATGTCCATCGGGGCACCCCCTTTATAAGGGGGATTTAAGTCGAGCATTACAAATATATCATTTTGCCTTTAAGATTTCCGCCCGAGGCGGACCAGCCTTGGGCTGGATACTCCTCTTCCAAATGCCCATTGTCAATGTCGGCGAAAAATTCGGACGGCAAATTGACTTGGCGCGATCCGAAAATCGTTCGGATTGAAGCGTAAGACAGAAAAATCTTTTTGCGGGCTCGGGTCAGGGCGACATAAAATAGCCGCCGCTCTTCCTCGCTTTCTTCTTCGCTAATTTCTTTATCGTTTAGTCGCTCGTGCGGAAACAAACCTTCTTCCAAGCCGGTAATAAAAACATAATCAAATTCCAAACCCTTGGCGGCGTGAACGGTCATTAGTTTGACAGCTGGTTTATGTTCTTGGAGTTCGTCCTGGTCGGAAGCCAAAGCGGCGTCGCTTAACAATTTTTCTATTCCCCCCTCGGCTGGCAGGGAGTCGTATTTTACCGCCAAACTCGCCAATTCGCGGATGTTTTCCAATCTTTCTTTTTCATCTTCTCCTCCGCTTTTTAATTGAGTTTCAATGCCGCTTGCCCGCAAGACAAACTTGATTGTTTCCGACGGTTTGCCTGACAGCGCTTGTTTTTTTATTTGCGCCAACAAATTTCTGAATTCGCCGATTTTTGTTCGCGCCGCGGCGGGCAGTTTTTCTTCCATACCGGAAAGCGCTTTGGCTAAGGTAACTTTGCCGACGCCGCGGCGCGGATTTTCAATCGCCCTTTTGAAATCGCTCAAATTTTCCGGATTAAGAGCCGCTTTGATGTAAGCCAAAATGTCTTTGATTTCTTTCCTTTCAAAAAATCTGACGCCCAACACTTGATAAGGAATTTGTTCGTTCAAAAACGCTTCCTCAATCGCCCGCGATTGAAAATTGGCGCGATAAAGCGCGGCAATTTCTTCCGGCGCCGCGCCCGCCGCTATCAGCGATTGCGTTTTGCCGGCAATGTAATTGGCCTCATCGGTTTCATCGTAAGCCGGATAAAGGCCGATTTTTTCGCCTAAGGGTTTTTGGGTGAAAAGCCGTTTTTCTTTGCGCAAACGATTCTTTTCAATCACTTGATTGGCCACGGCCAAAATTCTTTTGCTGGAGCGGTAATTTTCTTCCAGTAAAACTACCGTGGTATTCGGATAATCGTTTTCAAATTCCAGCAAGTTGCGGACGCTTGCCCCTCGCCAGCCGTAAATTAGCTGGTCGGTGTCGCCCACGGCGCAAATGTTTTTATTCTTATCCGCCAAAAGTTTTGCCAATTCGTATTGAATTTTATTGGTGTCCTGATATTCGTCAATTAAAAGATAATGCCAATTATTCTGATATTTTTCCAAAATTGCCGGTTGGTTTTTAAGCAAGCGAACCGTCCGCAACAGCAAATCGTCAAAATCCAAAGCCTTTTCTGTGGCGAGAATTTTGTCGTATTCCCGCCAAACTTTGGCGACAATGCCCGGGAGATATTCATTGCCGACTTCTTGTTCATATTCGGCAATGATTAGATTGTTGCCTTTTTCGCGGGCGATAATTTCCAAAATCCGGCCCGGTTCAAATTGTTTGGGATTGACGCCGACATTTTCCATCGCTTGGCGGACGCTTTTTTTGGAATCGCTCCGGTCAAAAATATTAAAATGGCGGTTTAGGCCGATAGTTCTGGCATTTTCCCGCAAGATATGGACGCCGAGCGCGTGGAAAGTGGCAACGAAAGGCCTTTCCATTAGGGTTAGCGGCCGATTCAACGACTGCTCGCTTTGGAGGGCCAAAAACACGCGCTCGCGCATTTCTTTGGCGGCTTTATTGGTAAAAGTAATGGCTAAAATATTTTCCGGCGCGGCGCCGTTTTGAACCAAGCGGACGATGCGGGCGGCGATGGTTTTGGTTTTGCCGGCGCCGGCGCCGGCGACAATTAAGAGTGGCCCGTTCCGGTGTTCGGCCGCCTTTTTTTGCCGTTCGTTTAAATTGTCAAGATAGGGCACGATAAATTTAGTTTATAGCTTCATTGGTTGCTTTAGCTTACAGCTTTTTTTAGTTTTCATAAAGCTAACGAAGCCTGTCTGCCGACGAGGCAGGCTAAAAGCTAGTGCAGCTGGAAGCTTTTTGATTATCAACAGGGTCATTGACTTTGGGCGAGTGGGCGCTATAGTGGGTGGGTTGGTTATTTTCAGCAGAACAGCAGGCAGAGCACAGAAGTCGGGTGGAACGACTATTAATGGCTAAGAATAAAAGTATTTCTCTAAACCCACAAGACTCTGTCCATAGGTTATTCAAGCTTGCCGGCAAGCTTTCTTTTTCTTTGGCGCTGGTTTTTTTGCCGATTGCCGCTAAGGCCGGACTTTTTTCAGTTCTCGCCGACATTTTTAACGGCGATATCTCATTGGCGGTCGCGCCGATGGCTAATGTTCGCAATATGGCATTGCTTCAAGCGGCCTTGAATCCCGACCCTAATCCGTCCAAAGGCGGCGGCGACATTACCGTAGTCGGCGGTTCGGCTTTATTGCCGGAAACCGGTCCGACCGGCACTATGGCCGATGTCAATGACGAGCCGCGCGGCAGCAATATCAGCATTTATGTTGTTCGTCGCGGCGATACTCTTTCGCAGATTGCCAAGATGTTCGGGGTATCGGCTAATACGATTGCTTGGAGCAATGAAATAGCGGGCGGTTTGATTCGCGAGGGGCAAAAGCTTGTTATCTTGCCAATTTCCGGTATCAGCCACACGGTCAAAGCCGGCGATACGATTCAAAGCATCGCGAAATTTTATAAAGGCGATGCGACGGAAATTACTCGTTACAATGATTTAGTTGCTGGCGCTCCGTTGACGCCGGGCCAAACGATTATTGTGCCCGATGGTGAAATAGCCGCGCCGAAATACGCCGTGAGCGGCAGCAGCGGCAGTTCATTGCGCGGCGCCGGCGGTCCGGATTACGGCGGCTATTACTTGCGCCCAATTAACTCTGGCAGGAAAACTCAAGGTTTGCATGGTTATAACGGGGTTGATTTAGCCGATGCTTACGGCACGCCGATTTACGCCGCCGCCGCCGGGACTGTTATAATCGTCAAGGATTCCGGTTGGAACGGCGGTTATGGCAAATATGTCGTCATTCAGCACGCTAACGGCACCCAAACGCTTTATTCTCACAATACGGAAAATTTGGTGATTGAAAGCCAATGGGTTGGCCGTGGCCAAGCCATCGCTTTGATGGGTTCCACCGGCAAAGCCACCGGGCCTCATGTTCATTTTGAAATAAGAGGCGCTAAAAACCCGTTTTAAGAGGATTTAATCTCCCTTGTAAAGGGAGAGCCCCGAGTCCGCGAGGGGGAGGGATTTTAAAAATCAGAAAATCCCCCGCCCTTCGGGCACCCCCTTTACAAGGGGGATTTAAATTTCAAAGGGAGATTTTTTCTAATTAGTCATAATTTCTTTCGGTCGATACTGAAGAGCTTCCATTAGGTGATTTTCTTCAATTTGTTCGGCGTTTGCCAAGTCGGCGATGGTGCGCGCCAGTTTGATGACCCGATGATAGGCGCGGGCCGAGAGTCCCAACCGTTCGGCGGCGGCGTTTAAGACAGCGCGCTCGCGTTCGCCGATAGGCGCCAATTTTTCCAATTGGCGCGAGTTCATTTGACTATTGGTCTGAATTTTAATTTTCGCTTTATCAAATCTTGTTTTTTGCCGCTGGCGCGCCGCCAAAATTTTTTTCTTGATTTCAGCGCTGGTTTCGCTTTCGTTTTTGCCGCTTAAGATTTTCGCCGACACCCGCGGCACCTCAATCCACATGTCAATTCGGTCGGCAATCGGTCCCGAAACTTTTTTCCGATAATGAATCAAACTAGTCGGCAGGCAAGTGCAAGGTTTTTCTTTGGAACCGTAATTGCCGCAAGGACAAGGATTCATCGCCGCGATTAAAATAAAATCGGCTGGAAAAGTTGCCGAACCGCGAGCGCGCGAAACCGAAACAATCCGGTCTTCCAACGGCTGGCGCAACGCTTCAATCACTCGCCGTTCAAATTCCGGAAATTCGTCAAGAAATAAAACGCCGCGGTGGGCCAAAGTGACCTCGCCGGGTTTGGGAAAAGTGCCGCCGCCGACCAGCGAAACATAAGAGGAGGTGTGATGGGGCGAGCGGAATGGCCGGCGCGTCACTAAACTGTTTTCCAGCGCGCCGGCCACCGAGTAAATCGCCGTCGCTTCCAGCATTTCTTCAAAAGATAAGGGCGGCAAAATGTCGGCTAATGCGCGGGCCAGCATGGTTTTGCCGGTGCCGGGCGGGCCCCAGAGAGCGATGTTGTGGCCGCCGGCGGCGGCAATTTCCAATCCCCTTTTGCCGCTCTGCTGGCCCTTGATGTCGGACAAATCAATAGCCGATTCACCGTAATTTTCTTCCGGTTTGGTTCTGGGCTGAAGCGGCAGAGAAAATTTTTTTGGGCCGTCCAAAATCGCTTTCGGGTCTAAATGACGAATTACCCCTTCCAAATTGTTGGCGGCGAAAATTTTGATATTGCCAATCAAAGCCGCCTCGCGGGCATTTTCAGTCGGTACGAATAATTCTTGAAAACCTCGTTTGGCCGCTTCTTCGGCTAACGGCAAGACGCCGGTGATGGGGCGTAGGTCTCCTTGCAATGACAATTCGCCCAGAAAAATTTTCTTGTCGGGATTAAAACCGATTTTTTCTTTTGCCAGCAAATACGCCAAGGCCATGGATAAATCAAAAGCCGAGCCCTCTTTTTTCAGGCCAGCCGGCGCCAAAGCGATGACCACTTTTTGGTTTTGGCTTTTGGGCGAATCAAAGCCGGTGTTCTTGATGGCTGCCGAAATCCGGTCTTTGGCTTCTTCCACCGCTTTGTCGGGCAAACCGACAATGGAAAAAGCGTGAAGGCCTTTGGATAAATCAACTTCGGTGGTGACGATTTTGGCTTTTAAAAAATGGGTCTGGGCGCTGTAGGTTTTGGCAAATGACATAAGTGTAAGTTCCAAAATTCAAGTTCCAAGTTCCAAACAAATCTCAATATTTAAAATTTAATATTAAAAATTAATTATTGTTTGGAGCTTGTGATTTGGAGCTTAGAATTTTTAGTTTTTATGTTTAATACAGGTTCTTGCCGCTGGATTGGCTTCAAGGCGGGCTTCTTCAATTTGCTCGCGACAAGTTTCGCAAGCGCCATATTCACCTTTTTCAATTTTTGCCAAAGCCGTTTTGATTTCGTTGTAGCGGATTTCCAATTGTTTCAAAATTGCCGCGTTGTCTTCAAATGCCTCAATGCTGTCAGCCACTTCGTCCCGGTCTGATGCCAAGACCTCGGTTTTTTCCGGTACCGGTTCCCAGTCCGCCGGATTATCAGGATTAATTCGACCGACGGTTTTCAGCTCTTCTTCCACTTTCGCCAATTCTTCGGTCAGTTTGCCGCGAAATTTTTCTATCAAATCTTTTTCTATTTTTATTGCTTCAGGTTTCATGCCTGAATGATAACAAGCCAAACCATTAAAGCAATACCTAACGAATCAATTTAGCGGCGCGGAGGCGGACTATGAGATTTTTGAAAGTGGTTTCATTGGTGGCAACGATAATAGTGTTTTTGTCGTTGAAAGAATAAAGTAAATGAATGACTCCATCGTTGCCGCGCAGCACCCGGGTGTCTTTGTTGTAAATTATTTTGTCTTCAAAAAAACTGACGGTGGTGGTGGCAAGGAAAATCGGTCCCAAGTCGGCGGCGATATAATTTTCCCAACGGAGCATACCATTGTAAGCGAAATCATAGGCATTAGTTTTCAAAATTAGAAATGGTTCCGGCTGGCCGATATTGTGAAAACCAAAAACGAAATCCGGCTCCAAGGCGCGGATGAAGGGTGTGCCGGCTTGGATTTGTAGTTGTTTCAGAAAATCACCGGCTACCACCGCTTCGGTGGTGGTGGCGCCGGTTTTTTTGATGAAGTTTATGTTAGTGACCATTGAAAGATTTTTTGGTAAAGAAATTTTTTCGGCGTTTATGGCGGCGATGATTTTCGGTCGGTCGAAGTTGTTGATATCTAAAACTTTTTCCGCCTCGATATTGATAATGGTTTGGCGTTTGACGGTAATAGTTGTTGGTTTGGGCGCGTTGGTTTTCTGATAAATGAAATACAGGCCGGCGCCGCCGCCGGCGATTAAAATCGCGCCGGCGGCGCCGATTAAAATATTTTTAATTGGCCATTTGCGGCCCACTTCGCCAAAGTCCCAGCGAGGCGAGCGCGGCGCGGTGAAGTTGGAAACTGTTTCTTCGGCGCCGGTGGCGCGCCGGGTTTCGGCCGCGGCGATTTTCACCGCCGAGGTTTTACCCTCTTTGACCACCTCTTCAATATCGCCGCGCAAAGTCCGCAATGGCTTAATGAGCCACTCCGGTCGCTGTTTTTCTTCCGGTTTTTGCTCGCTCATTTGTTCTTCCATTCCAGAATTATATCAGTTTTGAAAAAAATGGCTTACAAATCGTAAGTGGTGCTGCTTCTTCGGGCGATATCTAAAATATTTACATTGTCTTTTTCGACAGAAAAAATAACCCGAAGAACACCTTTTCTAACTCGGAAAAGTTTCTCAAAACCTTTAAGTTTTTTAATATTAAGACCTTCAAATTCTTGCGATTGTATTTTCTCAATTATCAAATCAGCAGTTTCTCTTTGCATAAGGTCAGATACATATTGCACTCTTTGGTTTCCCAAAAGGAGTGAGCTACTTCAACAAATTTCGGGGCACAAAAGGATTCATCAGC
>MHSF01000008.1:0-7453 GCA_001822695.1 Candidatus Taylorbacteria bacterium RIFCSPLOWO2_02_FULL_44_35
GCTGATGAATCCTTTTGTGCCCCGAAATTTGTTGAAGTAGCTCACTCCTTTTGGGAAACCAAAGAGTGCAATATGTATCTGACCTTATGCACGGTCTTTGACTTCCTGGAATTCGTGGAGGACTTCTGCGTTTTCGCGGACCTCGATGCCAATGGCAATGTTCTTTGGAGTCCGTTTCCGGTCAAGGGAACAATGCACCAAGGGGCCAGCGAAACCGCTGTTTGCATCGTGCGACCGCGGATTCCGCACTGGAAGCTGACCTTTGCGGTCAAGTTTGACGACAAGCGTGGTATCTCGCAGGACACAGTGGAGAAATTGGTTGAAGTCGCCGGCCGAAAAATCGGTCTGTGCGATTGGCGTCCGGCAAAGAAAGGCCGTTTCGGCCGTTTCGTCATCTCCAAGGTGGAGGTTATGGCCGTTTCGTCGGAGGAGTATCCGATTGAACGGGTGGAGTACACCACTGGAAACGCTCCGGCCGAGCTCCTCGCGCTTCTGGAAGTCGCGGTGGATTGAAACACCCCGGCTGAACTCCTTGAATTGGCGGGAGTTTGATGTGACGCGAAGTGGCGTTGCGTCCGGTTCCGCTATGTGAAGTGGCGCGATGTTACGAGCGGCGGGTGTGTCAAAACATCCGCCGCTTTATTTCTTAGTAAAGCGCAGTCAAGTCGAGCATAGTACGATCACGCAGGGCAGAGTATTGTGCCGCACGGAGCGAGAAAATTGAAAATTTTTTCGCTATAACACTCTGTGGGGTTATGTTCTGTGCAGTTACGCGTTGTGTTGCCATGTTTACTTCGGAACGATTAATGATTTAATTAATCGTTATAGTTCTTTGTTAAGTTTTGTTTTGTGTTGTTCTCTTTAGTTTTGTGTTCTTGAGTGCGGTGTTCTTCGAAGCGATTGATAATCTTATCAGTCGCTAGTTCATTTGGCCGAGCACAGTATCCCGTCGTTCGGTGCGGTTCCGTCAAGTAAACCGTCGTTCCGTTCTGTCCGGAGCGAAAAAGTCGTAAAACTTTTTCGCTAAAAAATATGGCGCACTAAAGTGGTGTGGTGTTCAGCGGTGTGGTGTCAGGTGGAGTGTGGAGCGGTTTGAGATTCGTCTTGAGCCGCTAATGCATTCTGCGCCGTGTACTAGAGTGGCGCGTGGTATTGCATAGTAAAGTTGCGTTCGGAGCGACTGGGATTTTTCTGGTCGCTTTAGTTCTTTGTTTGGTGTTTTTCTCTTTAGTTTTGTGTTCTTGAGTGCGGTGTTCTTCGGAGCGATTGGTAAATCATCAGTCGCTATCGCATTCAGCATTGTCCGGCAGAGTCAAGTTCGGCGGCGTGCAGTAAACTATGGCACCCCGGCGTAGCGCCCGGTCAAGTCGTGTCTGGAGCGGTTTGGGATTTTTCCCAAACCGCTTTTTTGTTTGATTAATTCTTACACTTATTTTTTCCTATAGCTCAAATTAAGTGTATATGGACATTTTTTAATACTTATGTTAATGTCTCCAACAGATAAAACTCTTATGAGTTCGCTTTCCGTTGGAACGGAGAGCGTTTAGAACATAGACAAATAACCAAAAGCGCTTGCTTCACAACGCTTGGTTTAAGACCTAAAACACTTGCTACGCAATGTTTGGTCAAGAAAGGTCAGTATGCAACATCATTGGCTCAACTGGGACGAGCTAAAGTCCCAATTTCCGAAAGACGGCGAGTTCAAGGACGGCATGCGTCCAGCGCAGGAAACCGGTCTCCGATTCGTCGGAGAAAAAGGTTCTTGTGTACTGGAGCTTCCGACTGGTTTGGGCAAAACCGCTATGGAAGTGGCAATTGCCCGTGCCGCCAAGAAACATTTCAAGAGCTGTTTTTTGGTCACTCCGACCAAGGCGGTTCTTGAGCAGATTCGCCAACGGTTTCCGGACGACTTCACCATCGCCCTTGGCAGGAACGATTTCCCCTGTTTCTTTTACGAAAGGAGCAAGGCGGATCTAAATCGAGAGTCCAAGACGAAATTCAAGGCGGACGAGATTCCGTGTTCAATGCTTCGCGACTGCCCCCATCGCGTTGACCAGGAGACCGGAAAGACGCACGAGGATGGAGCGATTCCGTGCCCGTATCTCCAACAGAAGTATGAAGCGAGGAACTCTCGCAAGCCAGTGCTGGCGACGCTCGCGTTCTACCTCTACTCGCGATTGTTTTCCAAGGACTTCCCGGAACCCGATGTGCTTATTATTGATGAAGCGCATCGCGTACCGGAAACCATTTGATCGGCTTTGTCTTACGACATTACCGATTGGCATTTGGAGCAGGCCGTGCAAGTGTTGGAGAATGTTGATGACCGCGATTCGGCGGCAGTTCTCGCTCACTTTCGTGACCGAATGATTGCTATCGTTAAGCGCAAATCGTCACGGCGCGGTATCTTGCTTGATGCCAAAGAAATCGTTGAGCTCACCGGTATCCTAGATACAGTTGACAGCGATGCGGTAAAGCGCTCGGTGACGAGGGCTATCAGAAACGGCGCGTTTGACACCGAAGACAAAATCGAAGTTCTGCGGAAAATTGAGAGTGTGGTGTGGAACTTGAGACGATACATTCGTTCTTTGGAACTCTCATTGCCTCTTGGTAATCGCGGCGCGCTCGCCTACACCTACGCGTATCACGTGGAGGAATTGGGCGAACATAATCGCGTTGAGCACAAGCTGGTGGTTTGTTCCCATTACATCGCTGCTCTTGTTTCTAAGTGCTTGCTTGGGAAAGTGACCATCGGTCTCTCGGCGACCATCGGGGACAATGTCATCTACGGGCAGGAGAGCGGAATTAAACTTCCGTTTCTTTCCGTCCCGTCGTCATTTCCGCCGGAACACACGCGCATCTTCATGCCGACCGATACGCCTAATTTGGCGCACAAAGAGCAAAAACGAGACACCTTAACCAAGGTATTGCGGCGTATAGCGCAGGTGACGAGAAAACTCGCAAAAGGTGGAATTCGCTCGCTTCATGTTGTTGTTTCAAACGAGGAGCGGCAAAAACTTATTGCTCTTATGGAAGAGGAAGGGGTGAAAGCTGTGTCTTACGGCAATGGTGTTACCGCTCGCGTAGCCGCGCTCCGTTTCAAAGATGGAGAAGGCGATTGCCTCGTCGGCACGAGCGCAAACTTTGGCGAGGGGGTAGACCTTCCTCGACAAATTGCGCCGGTAATCTTCGGACTTCGGCCCGCGTATCCGCCATTTGACGATCCTCGGACGCAGTTTGAGGAACGTCGGTATGGCAACAATCGCTGGGCAATCTGGAACTGGCGGGTGATGCTCTCAATTCTTCAGTGGAGAGGGCGTAACATCCGGAGCGAAGATGATTTGGGAGTAACCATTTTCATCTCGCAGCAGTTTCGCCGCTCGGTCTTCGCCGCTCTGCCCAAGACGCTCCAGTCGTCCTACAAAGGCGACTTGACGCTTGACCAGTGCGTGAAGGAGGCGATGGAGTTGGTGGGGTAATTATTAACTTCCAAGTACGGTCAAGTCCGGTAACGTCACGCAGTGCACAGCATTGTTGTGTTTCGCATAGTTTGGAGCAGGAAAGTCGCAGTGCGACTTTCCTGCTAATTTATCCGGTGTCGTAGAGTTATGTGGACTCACGCAGGGTTGCCCGCGGTAGTGTCTGGAGCGAGAAAGTAGAAATATTTTCTGCTAATTTTCATAGTGCGCTTTAGTGACGTAGCGTGGGGTTCTGTGCTCTTGGGTGCGGCGCGTCATGGTTTCGTGCGGAGCGAGAAAGTTGAGAAATTTTTTCGCTGAATTATACGGTTAAGTGGCGTAGCCTGCCGTGCAGCATCGTAGCGTGGAGTATCGTACGGAGCGAAAGAGTCAAAAGATTTTCTCGCTAAATTATCCGGTCCAGTTGTGCGTGCCCCCGCAGAGTGTTGTATCGTAGGATGCCGTCCTGTGTAGTGCGGAGCGGTTTGAGATTCGTCTCAAGCCGCTTTTTTATTTTTTCTTTTTATTTAATTAATACACATATACCCACATACACTAACTTACAGCGACCGCTGTTTTTAGGTGTATGTTGACTTTTCCGTTGTCTCGGGTAATACTTAGGGACTTTGTGTATTTCATAACACTCTATTTTACAAGAGTGTCCTAATACATTTGGGAATCAACGGGTTCGCATTGCGCCTCTACGGCGCACCTGTGCGCCGTAGAGGCGCATCCGCCGATGAGGCGGAAGTGGTACCGGAATAATCTTATGTATTATTGTTATATACTGCGTTTTAGAAAAAAATGGTAAACTTTACTGTGGTTTTACAAGCGTTCTAAAAAGGAGAATCAAGGAACACAAGTCAGGTAATTCAGATTTTTCTTCCAGAAACGATGTTTTTGATTTAGTGTTTTACGAGGCCTATATTGATAAGAATGACGCCAAAGAGGCTGAGCGATATTTTAAAAGTGGTCATGGTAGAGAGGTTTTGAGGGATAAACTCGTAATTATTTAAGGAGGGTTCGCATAGTGGTCTAGTGCGCGCGCTTGGAAAGCGCGTATGCCGAAAGGCATCAAGGGTCCGAATCCCTTACCCTCCGTCTTCGCCACGCCGTAGCTTTTAGCGAAGGCGGGTTATCCTAAAAGCTACAGCCTGGCTACGACGTGACGAAGTCCGTTAATACGCAAAATTATGTATTATGTTTATAGTTTAGAATGCAAAGATGGTTATTATGTTGGTTGCACCGATGACCTTAAAGACAGACTGAAAAGGCATCAAAGTGGATATGTACCAGCAACAACTAAGCGTTTGCCAGTAAAACTTGATTTTTATTTCGCAATTCGATAAAAATACAGGGCGTTTGAATTTGAAAAATATTTGAAATCGAGCTCTGGCCGTACTTTTATCAAAAAACATCTGGTATAATAAACAAATTGTCGCAAAAATTGCGAAAGTTCCCGGTGTTTCGATTGATGATTTAATGAAATAAAATATGCGTTTTGTTTTACGATCAAAAATTCACAAGGCAATTGTTACTGAAGCTGATTTGAGTTATATCGGCAGCATTACAATTGACGAGGAGCTTATCGAGAAAGCCGGTTTTTGGCCCGGCGAGAAGGTATTGGTTGTAAGCAACACTTCTGGTGTTCGCCTCGAAACTTATGTTATCGTCGGCAAGCGAAATTCTGGAATTATTTGTATGAACGGTGCCGCCGCGCATCTTATCAAAAAGGGAGAAGAAATTATCGTGATGGGATTTGAGCTAACAGATAAACCCATCAAGCCAAAAAATATTCTCGTGGATAAGAATAATAAATTCACTCGCTTCCTATGACACTCGCTGAGCTTTGGGACATCTGCATAAAATTTATGTGGGACGAGGAATATATCCTTGGCCTAGATCAATTTCTTAAATTCCGTAAGATTAAAACAATTTTGGATTGCGCGGGCGGCACCGGATTCCCAGCCATTACACTCAAAAAGCGAGGTTGGGACATTACATATTCCGATAGTAGTCAGCAGATGTTTGATTTTTTTGAAAAGGAATTACAGAATGAAAATCTCCAAATCCATCACCATCTTATTAACTGGATGGAATTGTCGGATAAATTCTCGCAAAAATTTGACGCGGTATTGTGTCGTGGAAATTCACTCGTCTATGTAGATTCTTGGGACGATAATAAAATTCAACAGATAACACGCGAGAATATCAAAAAATCTTTGCAAGAATTTTTGAACATTCTTACTCCAAACGGTTTGTTGTATGTAGATATTATCAATAAAAAAGAGTTTGACAGCCCTTTATATCCGATCGTTGAGGAATTTGGAGAAAAAATAGTTGACGGGAAGAAAATCAAACTGACATGGGAGCTTACGCATGATTATGAGAAACGAAAACGAACATGGAGATCAATTTTGCTGATTGATGGAATACGACACGAATTTTCATACTTTAGCTATCTTTTACGTCATGAATAACTAACCGCAATGATGAAGGAAGTGGGGTTCAAAAATGTAGAGAGGATGGATATAAAAGGTGAAAGAAACTATAATGTTTTTGTCGGTTACCGGTAAAAGAATTAGTCGCCAAAGAAAAACTTGAAATCGTCCTTTCCGCTCCGGTTCAAGGCGAGGCGGGCGGAAGCAGTGGTTTGGGGGGAATTCCGCCCGCCCTACAAATTTTGGGCGAAATCTGTTCGAATTTTTTCGAACGCACACCAGTTGCCTTTTTCTAAATATTTGGTATTATAGCGGCAAGTATGGAAAGTTTGAATAAACAACAACTGATTCTGCTCGCTTTGTTGGTAAGTTTCGTTACCTCTATTGCTACTGGCATCGTGACGGTATCTTTGATGGATCAAGCGCCGGCGGGGATAACCCAGACCATCAACCGAGTAGTGGAAAAAACAATTGAAAGAGTAGTCCAAGCGCCGGCTCAACCGGCGGCCGTTGTTACCAAAGAAGTGATTGTTACGGAAGAGGATTTGATTACTGCGGCGATAGAAAAAAACGCAAAAAGTATTGTTAAAATAGAAATGATTTTAGCGTCTCAGACAACCGGTTCGTTTGCCGGCTTGGGAGTTGTTGTTTCTGCCGATGGTGTGATAGTGGGTGATAATGCCAATTTTGTTACCCCGGATGTTAATTATGTTTATGTCGGCAAATTTGCCGACGGCAAAAGTTTTCCTCTGGCAGTGGTCTTTACTGAAGAAAAAAGTCGGATAGTAATTTTCCGAGCGGTGATTGACAACAAAGAAAAACACAATTTTGCGACAGTGGCGCTTGGTGATTCTGATTTACTAAAATTAGGTCAAACAATAGTCGGTTTGTCCGGCGCCAATCAATTTACCGCCGCAGTCGGTGTGGTTTCCAGTTTTGATATGCGAGACGAACCGACCGCTGAAGGAGCGACGACTACTGAAAAAGTTAGACGGACAATTGAGACGACAATTGCCGCTAAGGATTTCATCACCGGTGGGCCGCTATTGAATACTGCCGGCGAGGTAGTGGCGATAAAAGTTGCCGGCGGCGATATGAGTTATGTGCCGATAAATTTAATAAAAAAGATTTTACCCGATTCTAATGCCGCCAATTGATAGATTCACAACTAAAGCCAAAGAAGCGATCAAGCGAGCCCACGAGCTTGCTATTGAACGCGGACAAAATCATGTTAATCCGATTCATCTTTTATTGGCTTTAGTTTTACAAGAGGATACTTTGGTGGCGGCGATGCTTGACCGATTGGAAGTGGACACGCCGTTGCTCATGGATTCGCTTTTGGAAGCGATTGAAAGTCCGGAAAGCGGTTCGGTTCTAACGCCGTCATATCAACTTTATTTAACTCCGGAATTGGCGCAGACCATTGAAAGTTCGGTGCGAGTGGCGGTATCTTTGAAGGAAGAATTTGTTTCAGTGGAGCATCTTTTTTTGGCGATTTTTGATTTTACTAGTCAAGCGCGGGACATTCTTTCACGATTCCGATTGGATAAAAATTCT
>MHSF01000008.1:7466-9761 GCA_001822695.1 Candidatus Taylorbacteria bacterium RIFCSPLOWO2_02_FULL_44_35
CGATTGGATAAAAATTCTGTTCTCCGAGTGTTGGAAGAAGTGCGCCACACTAAAATTACAGATGTTAGTCAGCCAAGAAAATTTCGCTGGTTGCCTAAATACACTCGTAATTTAACGAAGTTGGCCAAAGAAAACAAACTTGACCCGGTAATCGGTCGCGACAATGAAATCTCTAGAATTATTCAAATTCTCTCGCGGAGGACAAAAAATAATCCAATTCTCATTGGCGAGTCCGGCGTTGGCAAAACCGCCATCGTGGAAGGTTTGGCTGGTCGCATTGCTTCCGGTGAGATACCAGAATCGCTTAAGGATAAAGAGTTGGTCTCGCTGGATTTGGGGCTTTTAATCGCCGGTACAAAATATCGCGGCGAATTTGAGGAGCGGCTAAAAAATATTATGAAGGAAATTGAACGGGCTGATGGCAAAATTATTTTATTTATTGACGAGATTCACACTATTGTCGGCGCTGGCGCGGCTGAAGGTTCGATGGACGCGAGCAACATGTTAAAGCCGGCTTTGGCGCGCGGTGAATTGCGCGCCATCGGTGCCACCACTTTGCGCGAATACCAAAGACATATTGAAAAAGATCCGGCCCTGACTCGCCGTTTCCAACCAGTGTTGGTAGTGGAGCCGTCAATTGAAGACGCGGTGGCGATTTTGCGCGGGCTTAAAGAGAAATATGAATTATTCCACGGTGTCCGCATCAGCGACGACGCCATTTTGGCCGCGGTCAATTTGTCCAGCCGTTATATTACCGACCGCTTTTTGCCAGATAAGGCGGTGGATTTGATAGATGAAGCGGCGTCGTCGCTGAAAATTTCGCTGGAAAATATGCCGCCGGCTTTGGAAGAGACCCGTCGCAAAGTGATGCGTTTGGAAATTGAAAAAGAAGCGCTTAAAAAAGAGGCCGAGATGAAAAGGGGCAAAAATAGGATTAAGGCGATTGAAGCGGAAATTGCCGACCTTAAAGAAAAGACCGCCGATTTGGAATTGCGTTGGAAAAATGAAAAAGAAATCTTGACTGAAATTAAAAATCTTAAGAAAAATTTGGAGAGTTCTCGTTTGGAGGCCGAGGCGGCTGAGGCCCGCGCCGACCTCGGCAAAGCGGCGGAAATTCGTTACGGCAAGATTCCTTTGATGGAAAAGGACTTAGATGGTAAATTAAAAAAATTGAAACGACTACAGGTCTCTCGCCGTTTGCTGAAAGAGGTGATTAATGAAAATGAAATCGCTGAAGTGGTTGGCCGTTGGACTGGTATCCCAGTAGCTCGGATGTTGGAAGCCGAAACAGCGAAACTTTCCAGAATGGAGGATGGACTGGCGAAGCGCGTTATTGGCCAAGATGAGACGGTCAGAAAAATTTCCGATACGGTCAAGCGCTCGCGCGCCGGTATTGCTGACCCTAATCGGCCTATCGGCTCATTTATTTTTCTTGGTCCGACCGGTGTTGGTAAGACCGAATTGACCAAAGCGTTGGCTGAATTTATGTTTGATGACGAAAAAGCGCTGATTCGTTTGGATATGTCCGAGTTTATGGAAAAACATTCGGTTTCCAAAATGATTGGCGCGCCGCCCGGCTATGTTGGCCATGAGGAAGGCGGCGCTTTCACCGAAACGGTGCGTCATCGGCCCTATTCAGTTGTTCTTTTTGATGAAATTGAAAAAGCCCATCCGGAGATTTTTAATCTCTTGCTTCAAGTGTTAGACAACGGCCGTTTAACCGATGCCAAAGGGCGAACGGTAAATTTCCGCAATTCCATTATTATTTTGACTTCAAACATCGGCGCTCAATTTATAGATAAAATGGAGAAAATCGGTTTTTCTGTTAAGGTGGGCGAGCAGACCAATTACGCTGAGGCAAAAAACAAAGTGCTGGCCTCGCTAAAAGATTACTTCCGGCCAGAATTTTTGAATCGGCTAGATGATGTTATTGTCTTTGATATCTTGTCGCCTGAAGCGGTTAGAAAAATTGTGGATATTCAAATGGCGCAAATTCAAGAGCGGCTTAAAATCAAAGAAATTAAATTGGAAGTATCGTCGGCGGTTTTTGATTATCTTGCCAAAGAGGGCTATAGTCCGCAATACGGCGCTCGGCCTTTGAAACGGTTGATTCAGACAAAAATTCTCACGCCGGTAGCTTCGCTGATGATTTCCAATGGTTTAGTGAGAGGTGGTAGCATTGTTATAGATTTCGTAAATGGCGATTTTGTTTTTGATGTTAAGAATGGCAGAAAAAGCAAAGTTATTAGCGAATTAGAATTAGCGCAAACAGTATGAAAATTATTTTAAATCAAG
>MHSF01000009.1:0-26351 GCA_001822695.1 Candidatus Taylorbacteria bacterium RIFCSPLOWO2_02_FULL_44_35
GCATAGTCATACCGACTACGCTAACAGGAATTATGAGCTATACGGCATTAGTTCACTGACCTTTTTTGTGAGCTATTAGGTGGACTTATCAAGGCAATTATGTTTATATCATAACCGTAAAACGACTATTCGTCGCTTTGCCCCTAGCCGCGAGGGTGGAGCGGTTGTACCTGCACATTGAAAGGAAACTTATGAGAGCGAACTCCGCTGGGGGTTTTAAAACCCGTGTTGCCGTTTTGGAGCGTGAGATTAGGAAAAGTAGACGTCAACTAGAAAAACTCACTCAACAAGAGAAACGTTCAAGAAAAATTTGGACAAGAGCGTATCATGCTTTTTTGAAAGCAGTCAAACAACTTACTGAACTCGGGGTTCATGGAACAAAGAAAGAAACGGTTCTGAAAAACAAAATCCGGAACTGGCCGGTTGAAACCATCAGGTTAACGCAAGAAAGGGATAATTTGCGGGAACAGATCAGAACGGCAGAACGGACGCTGGTCGCATTGGGAACAGAACGGGCCACGCTTGTGGAACAACAAATCAGCGAAACCAAGAACATCGATGAGATTGTGACTCAAGTTTTTGCGCTAAATGGAACGGTTGTCCGAGCCGCAAGAGACCGCGAGGAATGTCTTAACCGCCATGTTTTCCCGCGACTCATTGACGAACAAGGCAATCTGCGTTCCCAAATCAGCTTTACCAGCACCGACGGTCTGCGCCGGGTTGTCGCTATGGTCAACACGATGACCATCGTCCGCGGCGATCTTGCCGCGGAAGCAAAAACGGAAATACGGCGCTTCTTTGACCGTTTTCAGCAAACCACGAAAATGGACGAGACCGTGAAGCCGCTTTATGACCTTACTCGGGAACTCCTTGTGGAAAAAACCGACTTCAAGGTCGGACCGGATCTGTATCGGTTTCTGGCAATGGAACTCGACAGCGACATTTATCCCGAATTAAGCAAGGCGCAGACATTATTGCGTCGAAGCATTAGATCCGAGAAAACAACCTCGTATATTCGAATTTACGAACGGCAAAGTCAGGCGAGTAAGTGGGAGATTATTTCACAATCGTAGAGCACAAACAAAACCGCCATGTCCCTTGGACCTCTGGTGGTTTTTTTACTGTCAAAATTGATAATTATCAGCCAATAATTTAACAAGAAAGAAAAAAGCGGGTCGTCGCGCAACCTATTGTGCGACAAACGACCCGCCGGGAGGCCCCGCAAAGGTCAGCAACCAAACAATGCGAGGCGGAAATTAATCTAGTTAAATATTAACTCTTAAAATAATTCTGGCAACTAGACCGGTGATTATTACTGTGTCTTAATAATTCCAGACTTCTCGGCGATTGATGTTACAATAGGATTGTGAGTAACTCAATTATTGTCGTTATTTTCTCTTTACTGATGTTGCCGGGCTTATTTTTTGCCTTTATACCAATGCTGCCTTCGCTTGGCTATATGATTTCGCTGGTTTTGGTTTATAGTTTGTTTTTCAACTCCCAGAATTTTCTCTCTGGTCGGGAACTACTCGTCCTGGCAATCGTCGCGTTGGTGGCTTTTCTCACTGATTATCTTTCCGGCGCTTTGGGCGCTTACTTCAGCGGAGCATCCAAAAAATCAATTGTCGCCGGCGTCGCCGGTTTGGCAATTGGTTTAATTTTGTTCCCACCCTTGGGCGGCTTTTTCGGATTATTTTTGGCGGTTTTTGCTTCGGAGTTTTACCTCAATCGAGATAGACAGCGAGCACTCAAGGCGGCCACCGGCAGTGTCATTGGAACAACAATTGGAGTAGCGATAAATATCGCCATCGGTCTTTCTTTTGTCGTTTTGTTTACTTTATTCGCCTTATCCTAACGGCCAAGATTTCTGGAGAAACCGTCGGTGACTGGTAATTCCGTTACCAGTTTGATTATCGTTTCTTCGTCATCCACGATTTGATAAATCGCCATATCTTTTTCTTCAATCGCCCGGTGTTTTTCAAAGACTTCGCGGCGGATAAAATCGTCCAACTCGTTCCAATAATCGCTGCCTATCAATAGTAGCGGCACTGGAAAGATTTTTTTGGTATGCAATAATTCCAGAATTTCGAAAAATTCGTCCAAAGTACCGAAACCACCGGGAAAGAAAAGATAGGCCTCGGCGGCAAAAGACAGCACTGTTTTACGGCTGAAAAAATAACGGAACTTGGTTGAGTCGGTCAAGTATTTATTGAGCGGTTGTTCCTCCGGCAGTTTGATATTCAAACCAACCGATTGGCCACCAGCTTCAAAGGCGCCTCGGTTGGCCGCTTCCATAATACCGGCGCCGGCGCCGGTAATGATGGCGTAACCAAGTTTAGCAAACCGTCCCGCCAAGCGACGGGCTGTTCGATAATGTTCGTTATCTTCTTTGAAAAGAGAAGAACCGAAAAAAGAAACTGACTTCGGATATTTTCTCAAAAGTTCAAAGCCCTTAGTAAATTCTTCTTGGATCCGGGAAACGCGGGCTCTGGTTTCTGCCGCCACTTCTCCAGCCGACAACGGCTTGACTGGGGGTTCGGTGAACTTTCCAGCCAGATTGTTTGAATTCATATTATGATATTCTAATCGGCCCGCGCCAATTTTGCAAATGATTGTCGTTATCTGATAAAATGGAGTGGTTAGAAAATTTAAAAGGTAAAAAGAAAAATATGACCAAAGCCAAATGGGTAGCGGTGGTGGTGGCGCTCGTCGCGGCACTTTACTTCCTCGGTGGTAATCTTGTTTTTACTAAATAACAAAGGTAATATTCGGCCATGAGTTTTGAGAGCTATAAAGGCGAGAATCTAAAATTAAGTTCGGAAATGCAAGTGGAACTCGCCCGCAGATTTTATGGTTTGCCAGAAACGGCAAGTGGGGAAGAATTGGATGATGTTGTTCTTCGTTGGATTGAAGCGAATGATTATTCGAATTCTAGTAAATTCAGAAAACTAATCGAGGAACATCCTGAATTGATTGAGTTATACAAAACAGACCCCGAGAACGCCTTACGGCAAATTGAGGAACAAATTTACGAAAAAGAAACCGCCTAAATAATTTTATGAAACAGAGTAAACTTTTTACGAAAACGCGGAAAGAGGTGCCGACAAACGAAGAGGCGAAAAATGCTAAATTGCTAATTCGCGCTGGCTATATCCACAAAGAAATGGCGGGTGTTTATTCTTATTTGCCGCTTGGTCTGCGCGTCCTTAATAAAATCGTGGAAATTATCCGCCGTGAAATGAACGCCATCGGCGGCCAGGAAGTTTTTCTGTCCGCTTTGCAGGACCCGGAAATTTGGAAGAAATCGGGCCGCTGGAGCGACGAGGCCTTTGAAAACTGGTTTAAAACCAAAATCAAAGCCGGCGGCGAGGCAGGCTTGGGCTTCACTCACGAAGAGCCACTGACTAATTTAATGAAAAACCACATCAGTTCCTTCCGAGACCTACCGCGCTATGTTTACCAATTCCAAACGAAATTCCGCAACGAACCGCGTGCCCGCAGCGGTATCATTCGCGGCCGCGAGTTTTTGATGAAGGATTTTTACTCTTTTTCGCGCGACACGCAAGAACACGAGATTTTCTACGAGAAAGCCAAACAGGCCTACCAAAATATTTTTGCCGAAGCCGGCATTGGCGCTCAAACTTTTCTCACTTTCGCCTCCGGTGGCACATTTAGCAAAAACTCTCACGAATTCCAAACAGCCACCGATGCCGGCGAAGACACCATTTATCTTTGCGAAAAATGTAAAGTGGCGGTCAATAAAGAAATTTTCGTCGAGCAAAATACCTGTCCGGAGTGCGGCGTAAAAGAACTTGTGGAAAAACGGGCGGTGGAAGTGGGCAATATTTTCTCGCTGGGCACGCGTTTCTCCGAAGCGTTTGGCTTAAATTATCTTGATGAAAAAGGCGAAAAAAAATTGGTGATAATGGGCAGTTATGGCATTGGCCCCGGCCGACTGATGGGAACAATCGTGGAAGTTTTGGCTGATGAAAAGGGAATTGTCTGGCCAAAAACCGTGGCGCCATTTCAAATTCATTTAATCGCCGTCTTTGATGAAAATGGTAAAGTGAAAATTGCCGCCGAAAAACTTTACAGCGCGCTTTTGAAAAATGGGATTGAAGTTTTATTTGACGACCGCGATTTACGCGCCGGCGAAAAATTCGCCGACGCCGATTTGCTCGGCATTCCCTTGCGCGTTGTTATCAGCGAAAAAACTTTAAAGGAAAACAAAATAGAAACCAAAGAACGCGCCACCAGCGAAATTTCCCTGATTTCCGAAAGCGAATTAATCAACCTTTTAAATAATTCTTAATTCTTTCTCGGTTTTCATTTGTTTTGTCGCCCTTAAAATACATTTCAATGTAGACAAAAGCCGCCGCATCATTATGATAGGCATATATCACCCTGATTGATCTGCCTCGCAAACTTTTACACGCAAGACGTACTTTTACGAGTTTAACCTTTTCAGAATGATAAATAATCGTAAAATTTTTACCACTACCTGTTGGCAAAACACGGAGCACATCTTCTAAATCATTGAAATCTTGACGAAGACTGTGATATCTCTTTGAAAGTCTTTTGAATTCTCTTTCAAATTCCGGTAATGAATCAAAGTGGTTCATATTCTCGCACAGATGTCTCCTGCGGACGGTAAAACACATGCTCATAATTAATTACTTCTTTATCTTTCGCCACAAGCCACGGCGTATCTTTATGGGACAATTCCGACAGCTGTTTAGCCGAGAGATGGGCTAATTTTTCCAGTTCATTATCAATGTGTTTTAGTTCTCTGCCGCTCAAGCTAGAAACATCCGCTTCTTTAACGGGAACATATTTGGTCTGGTCGCGGTCAAAATATTTGCTTTTAACTTCAACAAGTTTGCCTTCATCCTCCATTTTTCTAACAATCTTCGCGAAAGAAACGGGCGTCGGCCCATAGGTATTTTTTATATAAGTCGCGCCAATCAACTGTTCCTCGTATTTTTCGTAATAATCAAAATCTATAAAATACAGGAGTTTATAAAGCACCGTTTGTCCGATATTCGGTCGACTGCCAATTTTACCAAGTATGTATAGCAACACTTCCTTAAATTTCTTCACATTTTCTTTGGGAATTTTTCGGATTTCAATATCACCGGAAATAGCTTCGGTTTTCAATGATTTTTTCTCAAAGTCATCTTGGGACATATCGAACAAGCGAGCCAGAATATTTTTTTGCTGTTCGGTCGATTTCATTTCGCCCCGCTCAATTTTAATATAGGTGGGGCGGGAAATGCCTAAACTTTTAGCCACTGCTTCTTGAGAAAGACCCAACAATTTGCGTTTGTTTTGTATCAATGTAGACATAGAAACAATTTAGCATACCAGCGAGTCATTTACAACTTGACTGGGGATAGTGTAAAGGTGTAAAACTGCGATAATTCAGCACGATAGAGAGGTGCGCCGAAGTTTATAAACTCCCGCACCAATTTTGCGGTTGGTTTTTTCAATTTCAAATTTTATTAAAAATCAAAATCCCATTTTTTTCAAAGTATGGATTTTGAGATTTTTTATCACTCCGTATATTCTGTTTTGCTATTATTGTTTCTTGCATTGAATTATTTAGTTGAATCTTATCACTTCTTCCGAAGATTTCCTAGCTATTAGTTGGCCATTCAAAGATTGCTTTTTTCCAGTAGCGCGTGGTAAATTTATAGCAATAACAACGATGCGAAAACATTTCAGAAAATACTACGAGCAAGCTAGTCGATTTTTGTCCAACGACATCGGCATTGATTTGGGCACCGCCAATACTTTGGTCTACATGCGCGGCAAAGGGATTGTCGTCAATGAGCCGTCGGTGGTGGCGGTCAATCAAAAAACCGGCCAAGTGGTGGCGGTCGGCGCCGCCGCCAAACAAATGCTCGGCCGAACGCCGGGTCACATCATCGCTGTCCGGCCGATTGTGGAAGGCGTGATTTCTGATTATGAGGTAACCGAAGAAATGATCGCTTACTTGGTAACTCGAGCCCAGAAAGAAACAAAAAAAATCTGGGGGCCACGAGTGGTAGTCGGCGTGCCTTCAGCGATAACCAATGTGGAAACCCGAGCCGTCCGGGACGCCGCAATGAACAGCGGCGCCCGAGAAGTCCACATCGTGGAAGAACCGATGGCGGCGGCCATTGGCGTTCGCTTGCCGATTTTTGAGCCAGTCGGCACAATGATAATAGATATTGGCGGCGGCACTACTAATGTTGCCGTGATTTCTCTGGGCGGCGTTGTTCGTTCCAAAAACATTAAAATCGCCGGCGATCGGCTGAATAATGACATCATCGCTTACATCCGCAACGAATTCAAAATCCTAATCGGCGAGAAAACTGCCGAGAATGCGAAAATAACAATCGGTTCAGTTTTGCCGCACGGCGTTGCTGAAACGATTGTGAAAGGTCGTGATTTGGTTACTGGTTTGCCGCGTGAAGTAATTATCACCGATGCCGATATCCGCACCGCCATTACTCCGTCAATCGACAACATCATAGAGGGAACACGGGAGGTTTTGGAAACCACGCCGCCGGAGTTGATTTCCGACATTATGCAACGCGGCATTTGTTTGGTTGGTGGTGGAGCGTTGCTTCGTGGTATGAGCGAGTTGTTGCGCGAAACGATGAAAATACCGATTGTCGTTGCCGACGACCCGCTGACTGCGGTAGCGCGCGGCACCGGCGTGATTCTAGAAAACTTGAGACATTACAAAGACATCTTGATTAAAAACGATGATGATTTACCTCAAGCCAAATAGCAAAAGATGGCAAAAAAAAATGTTGGCGCGGGGCGTTTTGGTTTTGTTGGTATTGGCGATTTTGTTTGCTTTAAACATTTATCCGCCAGATTTTTTGCGCCGACCGCTCGTTAGCTTAGCGACTCCTTTTTGGCAAATTCAGGATTGGGGCGCCAATTTGCTTAAAACAATATTTACGCCATTCGCCGATAAGAATAAATTATCGAAAGAAAACACCGCGCTGAAAACCGAACTAGAAAGAAAAAAACTGGTACTCATGGCGCTTGAGGACTTAGCGGTAGAAAATCAGGAATTGAAAGAACTGGGAGGGCGAAAGCTCCAGGGGACTTTTATCTTGGCGGCAATCCTAAGCCGACCGCCGGTTTCCGCTTACGACACCTTGATAATTGACGTCGGAAGCAATGAAGGAATCGCCGTCGGTGACATTGCCGCAGTGCAGGAAAATTCGGTGGTTGGCGAGGTCTCGTCAGTTGCCAAAAACAGCGCCGTCATTTCGCTTTACTCAACGCCAGATCGCGAGACACCAGTAGCGGTCGGTATTGAGCGCGCCGCAGCACCGGCGCGCGGCAGGGGCGGCGGCAATTTCGAAATCCGCCTGCCTAAAGGCGTCACCGTAGAAACCGGCGATGTTATTGTCCTGCCAAGTATTAACCACCGCCTGCTTGGCCTTGTTTCAAAAATTGAAACCGGCCCCAACGATCCGTTTCAGACAATTTTGTTCAGCTTACCAACCAACCTCAATACCTTGCGCTTCATTATGGTTTTAAAAAAATGATAATTCGCGGCGGCATTGGTCTTGCTTTCTGTGTCGCGTCACTAATTTTACCGTGGTGGCTGTTTCTATTGATTGGTATATCAATGGCTTTCGTTTACCGTAATTTTTACGAATTACTTTTTATGGCCATTTTTCTAGATCTGCTTTACGGCGCGCCGTCGGGAAAATTTCTTGGGTTCCGTTTTGCTTTGACCTTGCTCGCCGCCATTATTTTGGTGATAACGACAATTTTGAAACGCCGACTTAAAAACTATTTAAATGTTTAATTTATTTCGCCGCAAAAAAAATTACGTTACTATTGAACCAGACGAAATTTTCATTGATTCCAAAAATTTGCCGAAATTCGACCCGGGCCGATTTCAAGGCCGGCTGGAAAAACCAATCGGCCAGCGAACAATTATCGCCGTTGGCGCCGCTTTTGCAATTATCGCTTTACTCTACATCGGAAAAATCTGGAATTTACAAATCATTGATGGTGCTGTTTACGCTACTAGGGCCGAGACCAACCGCCTGCGCCACATTCCAGTCTTTCCGGAACGGGGCACAATTTACGACCGGAACGGCGAACCACTGGCTTGGAACGAAGGCAAAAGCGTTGACGGTAAGTTATCATTGCGTCAGTATAACCGCCGCTCCGGCTTAGCGCACTTAGTCGGTTATCTCAAGTATCCAGCTAAAGATGCCGCCGGCTTTTATTACCAAGAAAGTTTTACTGGCGTAGACGGCGTGGAAAAATTATGGAACGAAACATTGGCCGGCCAAACCGGTCGGTTGATAATTGAAGTGGATGCGACCAGTCAAACCACTTGGCAAAATATTTTTCTGCCGCCAATAAATGGCAACGACTTGAAATTGTCAGTTGATGCTAAATTGAGCGATGTCTTTTATAGCTTTATTAAAAATTTAGCCAACGAAGTTCATTTTGAAGGCGGCGCTGGAGTGTTGATGGACATTCAGAGCGGGGAAATTCTGGCGCTTACCAGTTTTCCGGAATATGATCAAAACATTATAGCGGCCGGCGACGATAAAAACGCCATCGACAAGTTCCTGAACGACCCGCGCAATCCTTTTCTTAACCGCGTCACCGGCGGCGTTTATACACCCGGCTCAACTATCAAACCATTCATCGCGGTTGGTGCCCTAACGGAAAAAATTATCACGCCAGAAAAACAAATCTTGAGCACCGGTTCCATTGCCATTCCCAATCCTTATGATAAAACCAAAGAATCGGTTTTCGTGGATTGGAAAGCGCACGGTTGGGTGGATATGCGCCAAGCGCTAGCGGTTTCTTCCAATGTTTATTTTTACGAGATCGGCGGCGGCTTTGGAGAGCAAGCGGGTCTTGGTATCAACGGCATTGAAAAATATTTGAGAATGTTCGGCTTCGGCCGCGGCGCCGATAATCCCTTCTTCGGCGATTTAACTGGCACTATTCCTAACCCTGAATGGAAAAAGGAAAATTTTGAAGATGGCCTCTGGCGAATCGGCGACACTTATCACACCGTCATCGGTCAATATGGTGTGCAGGTAACACCGTTCCAATTACTGCGGGCAATAGCCGCGATAGCTAACGATGGAGTTCTGATGGAACCAACGGTTTTGTTGGAAGACAATAATTGGAACATGATAAAAAAAATCTTGCCGTTTAAAAAAGAAGACCTGCAGGTTGTCAAAGAAGGGCTGCGCCGGGGTGTTCTGGCTGGCACCGCTTCGGGTTTGAATATTCCTGAAGTAGCGATGGCGGCAAAAACCGGCACCGCCGAACTCGGTTTTTCCAAACAATTCGTCAATTCCTGGGTAACGGGTTTCTTTCCTTACGAAAACCCGCGCTTCGCTTTCGTGGTGATAATGGAAAAAGGGCCACGCGCCAACACCACCGGCGCCGCCTATGTTATGCGCCAGCTTTTGGAATGGCTCGCAACCAATCGTCCGGAGTATTTGGAATAAAAAAAATTTAAAAATAGAAAAAATAGAAAATCGTAATTTTTAGACATACACCTAAAAACCGCGACCGCTGAGAGTTAGTGAGTGCTAATCAGATTACCCAAGATGAAAACCGAGGATATGATGGTTGGACTCGGGGTTGGACTCGGGGTTGGATTCGGAGTTCTAATTGCGAAAGTAGTTTCAACGACTTTCAGCTCAATTTTTTTGAAAAGAATTTGGGCATTTATGATGGTGAAGGATAACCGGTAATTTTAGGTTTCCTCGTGGCGACCGCTAGCAATAGTGGTCGCTTTTTTTTGGAGAACTTGGCTGGTGGACATTTTCCTAAAATCAGCTATGATAAGCGGCATTATTTTTCACATACAAAAATATGACTGACGATCAAGAATTTTTTACGAAAGACAAATTTGAGGAATTAACCAAAGAACTAGATTTTTTTAAAAAAACCAAAAGAAAAGAAATCGCGGAAAATCTGGAATACGCCAAATCGCTCGGCGATCTGTCAGAAAACGCCGAATATCATGAGGCGCGCGAGGCGCAGGCAAACCTGGAAAACAAAATCGCCAGATTGGAAATGCTCCTAAAAACCGGCGCGATTGTCACCGATGACAAAAAGATTCAGAGTGGCGGAGTAGTTAGCGTCGGTTCCACCGTCACGGTAGAAAAAGTTGGTAACAACGACCGCAAAATTTTTGATATCGTCGGCAGTGAAGAATCAGATATCGACAGCGGCAAGATCTCCATTCACTCACCTATGGGCGAAGCACTTGCCGGTAAAAGAAAAGGGGAATCAGTAGTCGTTCAAGCTCCTAGGGGTCCGGTAGGATATAAGATTATAGATATAAAATAGTTGCCCCCCACCTGTGGACACCTAGTGTCCACAATGTCCCCAACTTGTGGACACGGTGTGTCTTAAAGTTCTCGCTATCCACAGCTGTGGATAACTTTTCTTGCGCCCATGACGGCTGGTGTTATAAACTTGTGGATAAGTGGGAAAAAGTGGTAAATCTAGGTAAATGAAAATCCTCAAGCAAAATTATCGGGTGGTGTCCGAAAAGGGAAGCTATTCCCTTGAAATTTGGCTTTTGGAAGTGCTACCGAGAGAACACGCGCTCATTAAAAAAAATGATGGCTCTGGAACAAAGAAATTATTAGAAACCTGTCCGTCCGATAGGCGGATTAGGAATTAGAAATTAGTAATTTCTCCAATATGCTTATCGGCGAATTCGCACACTCTCTGGATGACAAAAACCGGTTGTCTCTGCCGGCAAAATTCCGCCAGGAAATGGGCAAGAAAGTCGTCCTGGCTCGCGGCTTGGACCACTCCGTAACAATTTTCACTGTTAAGGAATGGGGAAAAATCGCCGAAAAACTTTCCGACTCTTCCATGCTCCAAGCGGACAACCGCAATTTTAATCGATTCATGTTCAGCGGCGCGGTAGAAGTGACAGTGGATTCAATCGGCAGAGTGTTAGTACCCGATTTTCTCAAAGAGTGGGGCGATTTAGACGCCAAGGTGGCGATTATCGGTGTTCAAAATCGCGCGGAAATTTGGAACGAAAACGCTTGGCATGAACGCAAAAGGGCAGTGGAAAATCAAGCCGACGCTTTAGCGGAAAAATTGGGCCGAGCAGGCATAATTTAAAATGTAAATTTCAAAATGAAAAAATGACAATCTAAAATTTAAAATTTCTTATTTTTTTGTTTTTCACTGTAATTTTGATTTTTAATTTTTACACTTTAATTTTATCTTCCAATGCACATCCCTGTTCTTTTAAAAGAAGTGCTGGACGGTTTGGCGATTAAGAAAGGTGAAATTTTCCTTGATTGCACGGCCGGCGCCGGCGGTCACTGTGGCGCCGTCTGTCGCCAATTGGGCTCATCGATTAAAATCGTCGCCATTGACCAAGACGAGGACGCCATTGCTCGCGCTAAAGAAGAATTATTTCCCTGTGATGGTGTCTGCAAAGTAGGTAATTTTCGAAATTTGGGCCGAATTTTGGACGAGACCGGAATAAATCAGCCGAATAAAATTCTTTTTGACTTGGGATTGAGCTCCAATCAACTGGAGGAATCGCACCGGGGTTTTTCCTTTCAGAAAAATGAACCGCTGTTGATGACTTTTGAAAAAAATCCGCTGGACTACCGGGCAACCGCCGCCGGCATCGTTAACAGCTGGAGTCAGGAAGAAATCGCCGACATCCTGTTGCGTTTCGGCGAGGAGCGTCAAGCGCGAAAAATCGCCGAGGCAATCGTGGCAGAAAGAAAACGTCAACCAATCACCACTTCTCAACAGCTCGCCGAGCTCGTGGCCAAAATCGTTCCGCGCGGCAAAATCCAGCCCGCGACCAAAACTTTCCAGGCGCTAAGGATTGCGGTCAATGACGAATTGAACATCTTAATAGAAGGTTTGCGTCAGAGTTTCCAACGGCTCGCTCCCAACGGTCGTCTGGCGGTAATCTCTTTTCACCGCCTAGAAGACCGAATCGTCAAAAATTTTTTCCGAGACAAAGACAAAGAAAAGCTTGGAAAAATTCTAACCAAAAAACCCGTCACTCCGACCGCCGAGGAAATCGCCAGAAACAGGAGAGCCCGCAGCGCCAAATTAAGAATTATTGAAAAAATTTAATAAATTTACACCTAAAATTGTGGAAATCAGATATCCACAACACCAAATTATGAATTATGTATTAAAAAATAAAAACGCCGGCGCGGTAAAATGGCCCTTGTGGCTTAGCGCTTTATTGCTAATTTCGTTCACCGGTGCTTATATTTTCTGCGCTCAAGGCTTAGTTGTGAATGCCGTAAAAAATCGCGACACTCGCGCCAAAATCGATAAAATAATGCCGAAAATCAGTGAACTGGGAACCGAGTATGTCAATTTGCAGAATGAAATAACCCTAGAAAAAGCTTATGAACTTGGTTTCAAGGAAACTAACAGTGAATTTATCGCCGGCGCCACTCTCGGCAAAAGCGTTTCTATGAGAAATGAAATCCAATAGCCGACATCCGGCCCGGACAAAAATTCTTTTCTTGGCCGTTTTATTATTCGCCGCCACCTTGGTCAGTCGACTCTATTTCCTCCAAATCGTCGAGGGGGCAACTTATCGCGCCGAAACCGAAGCGCAATACCTTGGCAGTCAACGCGCCGATTTTAACCGTGGCGCTATTTATTTTGAAACCAAAGACGGTCTTCTAGTTTCCGCCGCAACGATGAAAAGCGGTTATAACTTGGCCATTCACCCGAACTTAATCGCCGACGCTACCACTACTTTTGAAAAAATCAATGCTATTTTGCCCATCGCTCAAGATAACTTTTTCACCAAAGCCAATAAATCAAGCAATTGGGAGGAAATCAAAAAATATTTAGGTCCGGAAACCGGCGAAAAATTGCTGGCACTCAAAATTCCTGGGGTGGAAACAGTGTTAACCAACTGGCGCTTCTATCCAGCCGGCAAATTAGCCGCCAACATTTTGGGCTTGGTTGGTTATCAAGGCACTCTGCTCGCCGGCCGTTACGGCTTAGAAAGTTATTATGAAGATGTTTTGAAACGGGATGAATCCGGCCTCTATCAAAATATTTTCGCCGAGATTTTTTCCGGCTTGGAAAAAACTATCATCAGAAAATCCAGCCTAGAGGGTAACATCATCACAACCATTGAACCAACGGTGGAAAATTTTTTGGAAAAGAAACTTGCCGCCTTGAACGAAGAGTGGCAACCGGCAGAAACTGGCGGCATCATCATCAATCCAAAAACCGGCGAGATCTACGCCATGGCCAATATCCCAACTTTCGACCCTAATAATTTCAACGCCGAGGGCGATGTGAAGGTTTTTGCCAATCCGTTGGTGGAAAATGCTTATGAAATGGGTTCCATTATCAAACCTTTAACCGTCGCCGCCGGTCTGGACGCCGGCGTGATTAGTGCCACAACTACTTACAACGACCTCGGCTTCGTGGAATTAAACGGCCGAAAAATTTCGAATTTTGACAAAAAAGCGCGCGGGATTGTAAATATGCAGGAGGTTTTAAATCAATCGCTCAACACCGGTGCTACTTTTATCATGCAGACACTCGGTCGCGATGTTTTTTCCCAATATATGTTTAACTTCGGCATCGGTGAAGAAACCGGCATTGATTTACCTAATGAATCACCGGGTTTAGCGAATAATTTAAAAAGTCCACGCGATGTGGAGCCGGCCACGGCCTCATTCGGCCAGGGCGTTTCAATGACGCCGATCATAACCGTGCGAGCACTTTCAACATTGGCAAACGGCGGATTTTTAATAACGCCCCACATTGTCAAAAAAATAGAATACGCTGCCGGCTTTTCAAAAAATATTGCCAGCGAAAATAATAAAAGAGTTATAAAAAAAGAGACCTCGGAAGAAATCACTAGAATGTTGGTTGAGGTGGTAGACAAGGCGTTGCTAAACGGCTCGGTCAAGCAAGAACATTTCAGCATCGCCGCCAAAACCGGCACCGCCCAAATCGCCAATCCGGCCGGGGGCGGTTACTTTGAAAACAAATTTCTTCATTCATTTTTCGGTTATTTTCCGGCTTACGAACCGAAGTTTTTGATCTTTCTTTATCTTTATGAACCAACAGGCGCAAATTATGCCTCTCAGACTCTTACTCGGCCGTTTATTGACATCGCCAAATTTTTGCTCAATTATTACAACATTCCCCCAGACCGATAATTTTTACTTTTATGTTTTTCAAAAAAATTTTAAAAAAAATAATTGTCTTGATTTTGACGCTGGAGGCGAAAATCGCGCTAGCGAGATTTAAGCCAAAAATCGTGGCGATAACGGGAAGCGTGGGCAAGACCTCGGCCAAAGACGCAATCTATGCTGTTTTGGCTACCAAATTTTCCACTAGAAAAAGCGAGAAAAGTTTCAATAGCGAAATTGGCGCGCCGCTGACTATTCTCGGTTTGCCTAACGGCTGGAACAATCCGCTAGCTTGGCTGGTAATTCTGGCCAGCGGCGCGCTCGTTCCATTCCGGCGAAAATATCCCGACTGGTTGGTTTTAGAAATCGGCGCCGACCGGCCCGGCGATATCAAAAAACTGGCTTCTTGGATAAAACCTGATATGGTGGTAATTACTCGCTTCGCCAAAGTGCCGGTTCATATAGAATTTTTTGCTTCGTCACGACAGATAATTGAAGAAAAAATGAATTTGGCGCGAGCGCTCAAAGAAGACGGCATCTTGATTTTGAACGGCGATGACGACGATATCCTGGAAGCGAAAGGTGAGATTCGGCGTCGAACGATTCTTTACGGCCTCGGCGCGAGCGCACTGGTCAAAGCGTCGAATGAAAAAATAATTTATTCATCCGACGGCAAACCGCTTGGTCTAACTTTCAAAGTGGATTGCGCCGGTTCCAGCGTGCCGGTGAAAATTCACGGGATATTGGGTAAACAAATAATTTATGCCGCTTTGGCGGCGTTGGCCGTCGCTCATTGGCAAAACATTAATTTGCTAGAAGCGGCCGAAACATTAGGAAATCTGGCGACCCCACCAGGCCGAATGAAAATTCTAACTGGCATCAAGAATTCGCTGATTATAGATGACACTTATAATTCATCGCCAGTAGCGCTGGAAGAGGCCCTGCTAACTTTAAAAAATTTGGCGGTTTCCGACAAATCCGTCAACCGGCGAATCTGTCCGCCGATAAGGCGGATTGCCGTTCTCGGCGATATGCTGGAACTGGGCAGACACTCAACCGATGAACACAGGAAAGCGGGCGCGTTGGCCGGCAGCTTCGTCGATTTGTTGGTGATAGTCGGCAGGCGCGCCGAGGGCTTTGCCGATGGCGCGCTGGCAGTCGGTTTGGCTCCTCAAAAAATAGTTCAGTTAGAAAATTCCCGCGAGGCAGGGAAGTATCTTGACCCAATCATTACCTCTGGCGACATAATTTTAATCAAGGGTTCGCAAGGCATGCGAATGGAACAGGCGGTTGAAGAAATAATGGCCGAGCCAGAAAATAAAGAAAAACTTTTGGTCCGGCAAGATAAAGAGTGGCAAAAGCGCTAGGGGCGCAATTTCCAATTTTTAATTCCTAATTTCTAATCAAATCCCAATTTCAAAATTTCTAAATTAGATATTTAAGCATTAGACATTGATTCGACATTAGTAATTAGTAATTCAGGAATTTCTTTGATAATATCTAAAAGTGGGCGATTAGCTGTTTTGGTAGGTCTTTGCGTTTTTGTGTAATTTGTAGGGGCGGTTAGCTCAGCTGGTAGAGCGCGTCGTTGACGTCGATGAGGTCAGAGGTTCGAACCCTCTACCGCCCATTTTTATTTTTTATCTTATTTGGTGTTCAAGAAAAGATAAATGTCTTCCAATGCTTTGACGGCATCGCCGGCGGCGATATTGTTTTGATTATATAAGCCGTCGGCGCAATCACCGGCCGCCCAAACGCCAGCGACATTGGAGCGTTGATTGCGCGGGTCAGTAACAATTTGTCCTCGTGGATTTAATGCCACCAAATCTTTTACCAATTCAGTCACCGGCGCCATGCCGATTTCCACAAAAATCCCGCCAACCGGCAACTCTATTTTTTCGCCTTGGATGTTTTTAAAAACAATTGCTTTCACAAACTTATCGCCTTTGATTTCTAAAATTTTAACGCTTGCCAGCGCCTTCATTTTTAGATTTTTCAAAACCTTTTCTATGGTCACCGGGTCGGCGCGAAATCTGTCCATCATTTCCAGCAAAGTCACCGACGGACAATAAGCCAGCAATTGGCTGGCCGTTTCAAAACCGGCATTGCCGCCGCCAATGATGGCGACACATTGGCCGGAGAACATCGGCCCATCGCAAGAGGCGCAATAAGTGATACCTTTATTTTCAAATTCAGCGGCGCCGGGCGCGTTTAATTTTCGCCGGATACTGCCGGTTGCCATTAGAATCGTCTTCGCTGCATATTTTCTTTTATCGGTTTTTACAATGAAACCATTTTCTAATTTCTCAACTTTTTCGGCCAATTCACCAGCTTTAATATCCACGGAGTTATCGGCGTAGGCCTCCAAATGCTTTTTTAAATTATCCGCTAATTGGGCGCCGGAAAGAGAAACCGTTCCCACCCAATTTTGAATATCTTCCGAGACCACGCTCTGACCGCCGAAATCCTTAGCAATAAAAATTGTCTTAATTTTTTTGCGCGCGGCATATACGCCCGCCGCCACCGCCGCCGGTCCGCCGCCGATAATTGCCAAGTCGTAAACCATACCAAGTAGTTTAAAATTTTTCTGTTTTAATTGCAAGATAAATAAAATTTAATCGTAAGATAAATAAATAAAAATAAAAAATTTAGCAGATATCCGCGATCGCTGATATCGGAGCAAAATATCTAATTCAGTAAATTTGGTCTTCTTTCGTAATTTCGGACATACACTAACCCATTGCTATCACATAAAGTTAGTGTAGGAGGAAAAATCGATAGGGAAGAATAACGAGACCTTTAGACACCCGGTGTCCACAAGCTTGTGGACACCGGGTGTCTGTAAGTCATCTCGGTTGGGGAATTTTTCCGGTCTTTCGATAAAAACTGCCAAGCGTGTTTTATTTTTTCCTCCGAAGAAACGACGGCACCGCACCCCAATCATCATCTTCTTCAATTTTCGCTGGCTCAGGTTTTTTTTCTTCTGACTTAACTGCTGCCGCCGCGGTAGAAGCACCACCGCCCATTAGGGTGTTATAAATTTTACCTTTTTTCTCATCGCGTCCGGCGCCGACTTCCGAGCCGAATAAACTTTTCCGCGCACCCGGCATTTCTGTAAAACCAGAAGCAATCACCGTCACTTTGATTTCGCCCTTTTTGAGCTTATTGTCGTAAATAGTGCCGAAAATCACTTTGGCGTTCGGATCAATGGATTCGGTAATCACTCGCGCCGCGTCTTGAATTTCAAACATAGTCAAATCCTCGCCGCCGGCGATGGAGAACAAAAGTCCTTTGGCCCCGTTGATAGACACATCTAAAAGAGGAGAATTAATCGCCAGCCGCGCCGCCTCTTCGGCTCTTTTATCGCCGGCGGCCACACCAATACCCATCAGAGCGGAGCCGGCATTTTCCAAGATGGAACGAATATCGGCGAAATCCACATTGATGACGCCGGGCGTTATGATCAAATCGGAAATTCCTTCCACTGCTTGTTTCAAAACCTCATCGCAAATCGCAAACGCCTGCTTAGCGGTAGTATTTTTGTCTACCGTTGCCAAAAGTCGGTCGTTAGGAATAACAATAATCGCGTCCACTGACTTGCGCAATTCTTCCAATCCCTGCTCGGCCAAACGCATCCGCTGAATACCCTCGAAAGAAAACGGTTTGGTCACAACCGCCACTGTCAGCGCGCCAATCTCTTTGGCGATTTTAGCGACAATCGGCGCGGCGCCGGTGCAAGTGCCACCACCCATGCCGCCAGCGATGAAAACCATATCGGCGCCCTTAACCGCTTCTTGAACTTCTTCTCGCGTTTCTTCAACTGCCCGTTTGCCGAGATCGACATTCATACCGGTGCCCAAACCCTTGGTTAAATTTTTACCAATGTGAATTTTTCTTTTGGTTAAAGTGTGATGCAAATCCTGGGCGTCAGTGTTAACCGCCACAAATTCCACCCCCTTGACTTTGGCGTTAACCATATGATTCAGTGCGTTTTTGCCGGAACCGCCAACACCCAATACTTTTATTCTGGCAAATGTCTCAACTTCGGGAATAATTTGAGGCACGATAGTTAAGTTAAATGCTAAAAATCTTTTGTTCCCATAATACAGAAAGGCGATTGAAAGGGAAGCTTGACTAGCGCCCAACCTTGTTCGCCAATATCCTCCGCCCACATCTCTTTTTTGCCTTAAAATTTCAGCGGGCGTATAATAAAAGTATTAACCTATAGTTCGATTTCACTCGGACGCTGTGTAAAATCAGGATTTTCCACGCGCTCCTCGTTCGTCGAAATAAAAAGCAATGGAAACATTTGAAAAACTGATTGCTGATTTTCCGAAACAATTTGCTTTTGAACCGCAAGTGGAAAACGCCGAGCGGCTGCCAAAAGCGAAAGGTTTTGTCGTCGGTGGTATGGGTGGTTCGCATTTGGCGGCAGATTTAATTAAAGCCGTCGAGCCAACCTTGGATTTAATAATTCATAAAAATTATGGGTTGCCGGAATTGCCGACCCGCACGAATTTGACAGAAAAATTATTCATCGCGGTTTCTTATTCCGGCGACACTGAAGAAACTTTGGACTTTGCCGAGCAAGCGCTGACAAAAAAATTAGCGGTAGCGGTAATTTCCAAAGGCGGAAAATTAATCGTTTTCGCCCGAAAAAACAATTTGCCGCATATTATTTTGCCCGAGGTTGGCTTACCGCCGCGAATGGCAACCGGTTTTGTAATGACAGCATTGTTGCGGTTGATGGGGCAAGAAAGTGAGATCACCGCGCTCCGAGCCGCCCGCTTCGCAGTCGAGCCAAGCAAAAAAATTGCCGACGAGATTGGCGGCAGAATCCCTCTTTTCTATACTTCTGAACAAAACGAAGCGATTGCCAATTATTGGAAAATTATTATCAATGAAACAAGCAAGCGACCGGCTTTTGCCAATGTCTTTCCGGAACTCAATCACAACGAAATGGCGAGTTTCGCCAATGGCGACAGAATCGTTGATTTTGTTTTTGTTTTCATTAAAGACGGAGACGACCGGCCGCGAATAATAAAAAGAATGGTGGCGACTAAGCAAATACTTGTCGAACTCGGCGGCAACATTTCAGAAATCAATCTAACCGGCGGCAATCGATTGGAAAAAATCATTAATTCGGCGATGCTTGCCCATTGGACCGCTTATTATATTGCCCGAACAAAAAACCTGGATCCCTCCGCCACCCCAATGATAGAAGAATTCAAAAAGCTAATAAAGGCTAAACCTTAAGGTTTAGCCTTTTTGTCTACTTGCTTTTTTTGACACTTTCTGGTAGTATGTAGGCACCATCCTGTAGAGATTCAGAAGGGTGGATTGCTGGATTATTCATAATGTTAAAGCAATGAACGAAGATACAAAACCCCAAGGCGAACCGAAACCGGAAGGCACGGAACCAATCAGTCAATAATATCGCCTCGCAAAACCCCTCCGATGTCGGAGGGGTTTTGCTTTTGGCAAATTATCCTGATAAAATGTTTTCGTCAGCAACGCGGGCGTGGTGTAGCCCGGTCAACACGATCGCTTGTCACGCGATAGATCGCCGGTTCAAATCCGGTCGCCCGCGCTCTTTACTTTTTCCGTTGCTTTTGCTACTTTAAAAGAACAAATGAGTCCCCGCGGACTCGTTTTAATCAAGATGGCGAAAAAATCAGTCATAGCCCGAGCGCTCAAAAAGCCCAAATTCAGTAGCCGGATTGTCCGGCGCTGTTTCCGTTGCGGCCGCAAAAACGGCTTTATGAGGGATTTTGGCTTGTGCCGAATTTGTTTCCGAGAATACGCCAACGAAGGCATGATTCCCGGCATCAAAAAATCTTCCTGGTAAAATCATGGTAAAAGATAATTTATCCAATTTCATAGTCGTTTTGAAAAACGCCAGCAGCACTGACAAATCGTCAGTGTTGTTTCCGCAATCAAAATTAATCCTTGCTGTAGCTGAAGTTCTGCAACGCGCCGGCTTTGTGAAATCATTCACCAAGAAAGGAAAAAAGCGCGGCAAGTTCGTGGAAGTGGAACTGTTGGAAAAAGCTGACCCGTCGGCCATTAAAGGCATCAAGCGGATTTCCGTCAGGTCCAAAAGAATCTACCGCCGAACAGCGGATTTGCGGCCGATTAGAAACGGCTTCGGCGCGGCTATCATTTCCACCAATCAAGGCCTTTTAACGAATAAGGAAGCGCGCAAACAAAAACTCGGCGGCGAGGTTTTATTTGAAATTTGGTAAAAATAATTTTTAATTTTGCGTTTTTAGTTTTAAGTTTAAAAATATGTCCAGATTAGCAAAAAAACCGATTCCCGTTCCGGATAAAGTGTCAGTAAAAATCAACGGCACTGAACTAACGGTAAGAGGCCCGGCCGGCGAAGTGAGCCGACAGTTCTGCCCCGACATTGCTATTATCGCCCAAGACAACGCCGTTGTTCTAACGCCTCAAACCGAAACAAAAGAGACGATGGCGCTTTGGGGCACTTACGCCTCCGAAATAAAAAGTATGCTCAAAGGCGCGGTTACGCCGTTCACAAAAAAATTGGTGGTGGAAGGCATTGGTTTCAAATCGGAAGTCAAGGATGGTAAATTGGTCTCTTCTCTCGGTTTTACTCATCCGGTAAAAATACCGATTCCAAAAGGTATTGCGGCCACGGCGGTAAAAAACATTATAACGGTTTCCGGCGTGGATAAAGAATTGGTTGGACGTTTCGCCGCTGAAATAAGAGCGCTCAAAAAACCGGAGCCCTACAAAGGCAAGGGTATTCATTATGAAGGCGAGGTGATTAGGAGAAAAGAGGGGAAAAAGACAGTTTAAAAAATTACTAATTTCTAATGTCTAAAAAGCAAGACGAAAAAAGAATAAGAAGACACAAGCGAATTCGCGCCAAGATTACCGGCACCGCTGAACGGCCACGACTGTCGGTCTTCAAATCCAACAAATATCTTTACGCCGAAATTATCAACGATGCCACTGGCCGGACTTTAGCGGCGGCTTCATCTTTGGAATTTGACAAAAAAGTGAAAGATGCGGCCCAAGAGGTTGGTAAAATCATTGCCAAACGGGCTGGTGAGAAAAAAATTAAGAGGGTCGTTTTTGACCGTGGCGGTTATGTTTACACCGGCAAAGTGAAAACGTTGGCCGACGGCGCGCGTGATGGTGGTTTGGTTTTTTAGAAAAATTTTGATAAATTTGAACCATGCTTGAACAACAAGAAATAAAAAAAGGGGGTGGAGCGGCGACATCAACGGCCAGACCACCCAAAAATGTTTTCCACCGCCACAACCGCGGTCAAGCGCGCGATGGCCGGGTTAAATCGGAATTCGATCAAAAAACCCTTGAAGTCCGAAGGGTAACGCGTGTCGTCGCCGGCGGTAAACGTTTTAACTTTAGCGTCGCTTTAGCGGCCGGTAATCGCAAGGGTTCAATCGGTGTTGGTATTGGTAAGGGCGCCGACACCGCTCTGGCTATTGACAAGGCGACTAGAGATGCCAAGAAAAATATGACTAAAATCAACCTGACGAAAACCGGTTCCATCGCCCATCGAGTGGAAGCTAAATATTCCAGCGCCATTGTAATGTTACAACCATCACCCGGCCGCGGCATTGTCGCCGGCAGCGCCGTGAGAACTGTCATTGAGTTGGCCGGCATCAAAGATGTCATCGGTAAAATTTTTTCCGGCAGCAAGAATAAATTGAACATCGCTCGCGCGACTATTAAAGCGCTCTCGGAATTACCTGTGACTAATTCCAAAAAATATGCAATTGCATAATTTAAAAAGGAAAAACCCGAATCGCCGTTCGATTTCCGTCGGCCGCGGCGGCCGACGCGGCAAGACCTCGGGCCGCGGCGGTAAGGGCCAAACCGCTCGCGCCGGCCACAAAATTAGGCCGGAAATTCGCGACCTGATCAAGAAATTACCGAAACTGCGCGGCCGCGGCAAGAATATCAACCGTAGTTTTGAAAAAAGACCGGCGGTTTTCAATGTTGGCGTTTTGGAAAAAAAATTCGCCGAAGGCGAAACCGTCAATCCGACCGCCCTGATTGCCAAAAACTTGCTCCGATTGGTAAGCGGGCAATTGCCTAAAGTTAAAATCCTGGGCAACGGTCAACTCTCTAAGAAGCTATTCATCGAGCGTTGTTTATTTTCCCAGAGCGCCAAGACAGCCATTGAAAAAGCCGGCGGTTCCATTAAATTAGTATAATTAGTATCATTCGTATATTGGCATCGTATTATGTTAAGTAAATTTTTTGAAAAATTAAAGCTGATGCTTCAAGACAAAGTGCTCCGCCAGCGAGTAATGTTTACTTTGACGATTCTGGTGGTTTTTAGAGCGTTGGCTGCTATTCCAATCCCAAGCATTGACCACGAAAAACTGGCGGCGTTTTTTTCCAATAATCAATTTTTAGGACTTTTGGATATCTTTTCTGGCGGCGGTCTTTCCAATCTTTCCATCGTTATGCTTGGTGTCGGGCCTTACATCACCGCCTCCATTATTATGCAACTTTTGACAATGATGTCGCCGAAATTAAAAGCGCTTTATCATGAAGAAGGCGAGGCGGGTCGGAAAAAAATTAGCCAGTGGTCGCGATATTTAGCTGTGCCGCTCTGTGTCGCCAACGGCCTTGGATTTTTACTTTTACTCCAAAAACAAGGGGCGATTCCCGATGTCGGCACTTTTAGTTTTGTGGTTAATGTAATCACCGTGTCCGCCGGCTCTATGCTTCTAATGTGGCTAGGTGAATTGGTAACCGAATTCGGCATCGGCAATGGAGTATCTTTAATAATTTTCGCCGGCATCGTGGCGCAAATTCCTTCAACCATTAGCCAATTGGCTTTCACTTTTGACCCAGCCCAAATTCCTACTTATATTGCTTTTCTAATAGCGGCATTAGTAATAACTTTTGGCGTGGTCTTTGTCACCGAAGCCGAGCGGCCAATTCCAATCACTTACGCCAAACGAGTAAGAGGTATGAAGGTCTATGGCGGTATTTCCACTTACTTGCCATTGCGAGTCAATCAAGCCGGCGTTATTCCAATCATTTTTGCCCTTTCCATTTTGCTTTTACCGCAAATGGTCTTGAATTTTTTGTCGGCAGTTAACAATGTAACTATTAAGGCAATTTCTGATTTTATTTTGAATATTTTAAGCAATCAGTGGTTTTACGCCGCCGCTTATTTTATTTTGGTTTTCCTCTTCACTTATTTTTATACTGCTGTTACTTTTGACCCTGATTCCATTTCCACTAATTTACAAAAATCTGGCGCCTTTATTCCCGGCGTTAGACCGGGCAAACCAACCTCCGAACACCTAGCTAATGTTTTGACCCGCATTACTTTAGTCGGCGCGCTATTTTTGGGCGTCATTGCCGTTTTGCCTATAGGTATGCAGTCCATTACGGGAATGACCTCTCTTGCCGTCGGCGGCACCGCCTTGCTCATCGTCGTTTCCGTCGTCATTGACCTCGTCAAAAAAATTGAAGCGCAGGTGTCAATGAGGGAATACTAAAACTTGTAACGTATAACTTGTAACCTTAATACAAAAACCACCTCATTTTTTTCGGGCATCAGAAATATCCTTATTTTAAGCCCTATTTTGGCGGTCAAAAAAAGAAAATTTTTTCCGCTTAGTTTTTGCTTGACAGAAATTGTAGGTTATGATAACCTATTGGCGTCAGGTTTTACAAGGGTTACTTTGGTGCCTATGAAGTTGCCCAACATAAAGGCCGTAAAGACGAGAAAATTGAGAGATGAGGAAAGCGTCTCCTCCGCATCTAGCCAGCGAAAAGACGACAGGAAAATCGCGCGGCCAATGGCAGCGCGAAAATACCACAGGTCCTGACCCTGATGCACCAATTGACCCTCATGATAGCTTCGGCTGTTGTGAGGGTCTTTTTCTTTTTCACGATTTTTCGTGATATACTTGGTTTTGTGATTTTCTTTAGCGTTACATGTTACAAGTTATAAGTTTTGAGTTACAAGATGAATCCCCAGACCTTTATTTTCTACGGGCGGTCGGGTTGCGGCAAAGGCACGCAAGCTAATTTACTAATTGAATATCTAAAAAAAGGCGACCCCAAGCGAAAGGTTTTATACGCCGAGACCGGCGATTTGTTGCGCGCCTTTGCCGCCCAAGACGGCTATTCCAACAAATTGGTCCGAAATGTTTTGGACACCGGTGGTTTGCTTCCCGAATTTATGCCGATTTTTGTGTGGAGCCGGTTTTTGGCTGAACAGATGACAAGTGATAACCATTTGGTTTTTGACGGCATCTGCCGCCGGCTATCGGAAGCGCCAATTTTAGATTCGGCTTTGAAATTTTATGGACGCGAAAAGCCGATTGTAATTTTGATTGAGGTGTCGCGCGATTGGGCAAAAGCGCGCCTCCTGGCGCGCCGTCGGAGTGATGATGATTCAGCAGAAATTGAGAGGCGATTGGCTTGGTATGAAAAAGATGTTATCCCGACCATGAAATTTTTTGAAAATAATCCTGACTATCGTTTCTTGAAAATCAACGGCGAGCAAGTCATAGAAAAAGTTCATCAAGAGATAATTGAAAAAATAAAATTATGAGATGTGTTCTACGGGACGAAATATGAAAAATTCTGGAAACAATTATGCTTTTATAGATAGCCAAAATTTAAATCTTGCTATTCGAGAGCTCGGTTGGATCCTGGATTTCAAAAAATTTAGAATATATTTGAAAGACAAATACAAAGTTGCAAAAGCTTTTATTTTTATCGGTTACATTGAGAAAAACAAAAAGCTCTATAACTTTTTGAAAGAAGTCGGCTACATTTGTGTTTTTAAACCGACGGTAGAATACAAAGATGGTCACACAAAAGGAAATTGTGATGCAGAACTGGTTTTACAGACAATGATTGAAATTGATAATTTTGAAAAATCGATAATCGTTTCGGGTGATGGCGATTTTCATTGCCTAGTTAAGTATTTGGTTGGGAAGAAAAAATTAGGAGTTATTTTGATTCCCAATAAAGAAAAATTTTCGGCGCTATTAAATTTTAAAATATTCCGACCCTATCTTAGGTTTCTAAATGATTTGAATAAAAAATTAGAGTATAAAAAAGAAAAGGCCCCAGAAGGACGAAACCTTAAGGGGTAATCTTTTCCGATCGTGATACGCTAGAATAGTAGCAAGTAAAATTTTAATGTCAAGGCAAGTTTATCCACAACAGAAAATTATCAATCAATTTTAATAAATATGAAAAAAATAATTTTGTTTGCGATATCTATTGTCGCATTTGCCGGGTTTGCACTTGCAAGTGATGGGTTACGAGAAGGGGTATTTTACAAGATCAGCGTGCTTAATGGGAATACAACTAAGGGATATAGAGTTTTTAAGACCAAAGGCTATGTATCTGATATTCCTAAATGTCCAGCGGGCGGTGATAATACTGATTGCATACATTACGCAATAATCTCCGAGATTTATGATAATCAAAGAAGTGTTAATAACCTACCACGAACAAACGCGGCACTAAAATTAACAACGACAATACGCGAGTCCTTACCGCAAGTTGGAAAATACTATGATTTTATAGTAAAAGTTGGATACAATGATTTACCGAAACCGGCATGGAATGATTTTATCCTTGTTTCTTTTAAAGAAGTTGACCAAGGAAATTTTTATTCTATAAGCAAACTACAACAACTACGCGCTACTTCTTCCACTCCCGTTAAAACGGAGGGGTATGTCTCAAAAATACAGTATTGTGGAAATACTAATACTATTTGCTATCCCCTGGTATCCATCGTAGAAAACAAGACCGATGCTTCAGATAAGGGTATAAATTTCGGGGTTGATTATGATCACGACAAAGATTTGAAAGTCAATCAGCAATACGAGTTTAGTTTGAGATTTGTTACAGACATGGGATACAATAAATATTACCTGGATACCTACAAAATTATTGATTCGGTTATAAATACACCAAAAGATAAAACGATTGCAACTTCCACACCACCAGTTGACGGAGAACAACCTATAAAAAAATCTTTATTTGCTAAATTCATAAATTGGTTTTTTGGTTTATTTAGAGATTAGAAATTAGTAATTAGGCATTGAATTTTGATTACCATCAAAAAACCCGAAGAAATAGCGATTTTGCGCGAAGGCGGAAAACGACATATGGAAATTTTGCGGCAAGTGG
>MHSF01000009.1:26360-28382 GCA_001822695.1 Candidatus Taylorbacteria bacterium RIFCSPLOWO2_02_FULL_44_35
TCGCGCCGGGCGCGACCGCTGCCGCGCTTAATGCCTTGGCGGAAAAATTAATCAAAGAAAGTGGCGACCGAGCGGCTTTTCTCGGCTATTCGCCTAAAGGCGCTAAGCGACCCTATCCGGCTTCGCTTTGCGTTTCGGTAAATGATGAAGTAGTACATGGCATTCCCAACGAGCAGGAAAAAATTTTGCGGGAAGGTGATATTGTCAGTTTGGACTTGGGTCTGCGGCACAATGGTTTATTCACCGATGCGGCCATTACCATACCGGTTGGCAAAGTTGACGAAACGGCAAAAAAACTTATTGAAACAACTAAAAAAGCGCTAACCATCGGCATCGCCGCGGCCCGCGGTGGAGGTTATACCTGCGACATTGGAGCGGCCATTGAAAAATTCGTCAAACCTTTTGGTTACGGTATCGTCCGAGATTTGGCCGGCCACGGCATCGGTTATGCCATTCATGAACCGCCATTCGTGCCAAATTTTGGCAAAAAAGGTAAAGGTAAAAAACTTTTACCCGGTATGGTTTTGGCGATTGAACCGATGTTAAACGAAGGCACGGAAAAAGTAATTTTAGATGAGGACGGCTACACCTACCGCACCACCGACGGCAAACGAAGCGCCCATTTTGAACACACCATAGTTATCACCGACTCCGGCGCCGAGGTTTTGACCCAGTAGCTTGCGCGAAAAATTTTGATATAATAGCAATATGAAAAAAAAGATTTCTAATAAAAAAGAAGATAAAATTTTTCGAGAAATTGAAAATTTGGCGTTAATTACCGGCAAAGGTTTTGACAGGGTCCAAAAACAATTTGAAGGTGTTCATAAAAAGTTAGATGAGCATGATAAAAATTTTGAAAGTATTCATAAAAAGTTAGATGAGCATGATAAAAATTTTGAAAGTGTTCATAAAGAAATTGAAAACCTGGCGTTAATTACTGGCAAAGGTTTTGAAGATGTTCACAAAAGATTAGACGGGCATGATAAAAAGTTTGATGAAGTTGATGGACAATTAAAGGTAGTAGTAAATGAGTTGATGCGATTAGGCGATGAAGTGAAGGATGTAAAAGGAGCAACGATGGATTTGGTTCATATGTCCGCCGACCAAGACAAAGAAAATCGCAAAATTGTTTTCCGGCTTGACCACCTAGAAAACCGCGCGGCCGCGAGGTGAGAGGTAAAATGTAAAAAATATCAAATTGCAAATAAGATTGCGACCGCTTTCTTATTTGTAATTTTTGAACCCTTGACTTTTCTACGACATTCTGATAACCTTTCCGGTAGTGAAGTCGTTCTTTGACGATGGAACAACACAACAACCAAACAAAAGGAAACACTATGTCAATGTCCTGCTCATTATCCTGTTCACTGAGACAAACACAAACACTAGCTCAATCCTTGCGATTATCACAAGGGCAACGGCTGGCCTTACAGCAAAAACAACTCGGGCTCCGCCTTGGATTGGTAGAAGCTCTGCGGGAAGAAAGATACGAGCCAAAAGGTCAGTGTCCTTCGTGTTCAAGGGAACTGACTGCTGTGGAAATCATTAACGGATTCAACAAGGACCCGAATGATTTCACTACTCGTTGTTCTGCCTGCGGTAAACGCTTTGAGCCAACGCTTTTATATTGCGGCCGTGGCGTGTCGTTCCAAATGCCATTTTACTGCGACAGCCAAACTCTGGCCCGATTACCTGGTTTGGAAACTATGTCTCCCGATCAGTTGGCGGTGAAGCGTCCATCGGTATACAGGTCGTGTATCGTTCATCACGGCAGCCTCAAAAAAGCATTCGGAGAAATCAACATCGATTATCCCTTTGAGGAAATCACTGATTGGCGCGACAAAATCAAGGCCTTCTTGGGTAAATTACCCGACACGGTTATCGCCGGCTGTGCCAGCGTTTCAACCGCAACCATCGCGGGTATGGGGGCTTAATAGCTCATAATTAATTGTCATTGAAATGCTCTCTTCCTGTGGCGAGCCGATTAGCTTTTAATATATCACATTTCATCTTGATCAGCTT
>MHSF01000010.1 GCA_001822695.1 Candidatus Taylorbacteria bacterium RIFCSPLOWO2_02_FULL_44_35
CTATCTTTTTTATATTCAATGATGATAAAAGCTTTATTCTCAAGGTCAAAACACAAAGTATCAATCCTCAAATTTTTTAGATAAAATTGCGAAGACACATACTCTAATTTGAAAACTTCACTTAAGTTTAATTCGGTAAGCCTTTGAATATCTTTTTCCAAAATAATCCCTTTCTCTTTAACCTTCTCTAGCTTGTCATTTTTTATTTTAAAAATCACCATATTTTTTGATTAAACCACTAACACCCAAACCCTACCACTTTTTGGCAAGAGTTCTGAAGAGCAAAATTATTTTCTTTTCTTTTCATAGACAGGTCATTTGTAAACCAATCTATATTCAATTGTCAAGTGATTGTAAACCTACACCTCCACTTCCACTTCCACTTCGGGGTCGGTTTTTTCGGTAGCGTGAAGGGCTTCAATCATTTTGGCTTTGGGACTGCCTTTGAAACCGGTGCCAGCCGGAATCAATCGGCCGATGATGACATTTTCCTTGAGGCCGGCAAGCGGGTCTTTGTAACCGCGAATGGCGGCGTTAATGAGCACGCGAGTAGTATGTTGGAAAGAAGCGGCCGAGAGAAAACTCCTGCGTGACAGCGACACTTCGGTTATGCCCATAATCACCGGTTCGGCTTTGGCTTCTTCGCTACCTTTTTCTTTCGCCAATTTGTTGGCCTCTTCCAAATCACCGACACTGACAATATCACCGGGCGAATAATCGGTATCGCCTTTTTCTTTAATCCGGCGGCGCGAGAACATCTGCCGGACGATGACTTCAATGTGTTTGCGGGAGACGGTTTCGCCCTGCAATTCGTAAAGTTTGCTAACTTCGGCGATGATGTAATCCTGGGTTTTTTCTTTGCCGGCGTATTTGAACAATTCTTCTAAATCAGCCGAGCCGTCGGTTAAAATCTGGCCCTTTTCCACTTGCTCGCCAACTTTAACCAAAACCATTCTCTTGAAATGAACGGGGTATTCAATCGGGTTGCGCTTTTTGCTTGCTGTTTTTCCGCCGACATCAGGCAAAACAACAATGATTTTTTCTTTGTCCACATTTTTAATTTCCGAAACCGCGCCGGCGACGCAGGAAACCACCGCCGGATTTTTCGGGCTGCGTTTTTCAAACACTTCTTCCACCCGCGGCAAACCTTGAGTGATATCGCCGCCAACCGAAGCCGTACCACCGGCGTGGAAAGTCCGCATCGTCAGCTGGGTGCCCGGCTCACCGATAGCTTGCGCCGCCACCGTCCCGACCGCCTCACCTAAGTCCACTAACTTATTCCTGCCTAAATCCAAACCATAACAAGCGGCGCAAATGCCATGAATCGTCCGGCAAACAAGCGGCGAGCGCACCAACCCTTCCGAGACGCCCGCTGCATCTACCAATTTAGCGTCAGATTTGGAAAGCAGGTGTCCTTTTTTAAACAAAACTTTACCGGCCGAATTCTTAACATCTTCTGCCAAAATCCGACCGCGGATATTTTTGGCAATGGGAATTTCCATACCGGTCGCACTGGCGCGACGAATTAAAAAACCTTCCTTAGTGCCACAGTCATCTTCAGAAATAATGGCATCTTGAGCAACATCAAACAACCGCCGCGTTAGATAACCGGCTTTAGCAGTGTTCAGGGCAGTATCGGTTAAACCTTTGCGCGAACCGTGAGTAGTGATGAAATATTCAATTGGATTCAATCCTTCTTTAGCCGAAGAAATAACTGGGAATTCAATGGTCTCACCGGCGGTATTTTGAATCAAACCTTTCATACCGGCCATTTGAGTGATTTGCGACATGGAACCGCGAGCGCCGGAAAAAACCATATCATAGACCGGGCCGGATTTGTCCAAATAATCGGGAATCATTTTTTCAATCTCTGATTTAGCGCCGTGCCAGATTTCAATATTCTTGCGGAATCGCTCGTCGCGAGACAGTAAACCATTGTTGAATTGCTCCAAAACTTCAGCCGATTTGGCTTTAGCTTTTTCAATAACTTCTTTTTTCTTTTCCGGCACTTTAACATCGTCAATGCCCCAAGTAATACCGGCATAGGTGGTGTATTTAAAACCGAAATTTTTTATCTTGTCCATTATTTCTGGAATCCGCTCAACGCCATAGCGGTTAAGCATGTCATCAACCAAAATCGACAGGCTTTTTCTCTCAATCTCCTTATTAATGTAAGGATAATCCGACGGCAAAATGCTATTGAACAGTAACCGACCGATTGAGGTCTCAAACGGCCTGCTGGCAAATTCATCGTATTTTTCTTTTTCCGTGCCTAACACCTTGATTTTCGCCCGAAAATCCACCTCGCCGAAATCAAAAGCGGTAATAGCGCTGTTTGGACTCGGAAAAATTTTCCCTTCGCCTTTTTTACCCGGAATAATTCTGGTCATCCAGTAACAACCCAGCACAATATCCAAAAGTTTGGCGCTGATGACCGAATCGCCGCTGCCCGGCTTCAAAATGTTTTTGTCGGCCGCCATTATTTCCCGCGCTTCCAATTGCGCTTCTTCGGACAATGGCACATGAACGGCCATCTGGTCACCGTCAAAGTCGGCGTTGAAAGCGTGACAAACCAGCGGGTGAACTTGGATAGCGCTACCCTCAATCAAAACCGGTCGAAACGCCTGAATGCCGAGTCGGTGCAAAGTCGGCGCCCGGTTGAGCAAAACATATTTGTCCTTAATTACTTCCTCCAAAATCGCCCAGACCTCCGGAATATCATCTTCAATTAAGCGATTGGCGCCGCGGATGTTGAAAGCCAATTCGCGGCGAATCAATTCGCCAATGATAAATGGCCGAAATAATTCCAACGCCATCAATTTCGGCAAGCCGCATTGGCCTAATTTTAAATCAGGGCCGACGACAATCACCGACCGACCGGAATAGTCCACCCGTTTGCCAAGCAAGTTGCCGCGCAACAATCCCCGCTTGCCTTTTAAATTGTCGGCCAATGATTTTAACGGCCGACGCTGGACCTGGCTTATCATTCCGCCGGAAGAACTGCCGTGACGGATAGAATTATCAATCAAAGAATCAACCGCTTCTTGCAAAATTCTTTTCTCGTTGCGCAAAATCACGTCCGGCGCACTGATTTCCAATAATTTTTTCAAGCGGTTGTTGCGATTAATCACTCGCCGGTAGAGATCGTTGACATCAGAAGTGGCGTAACGGCCGCCATCCAGCGGCACCATCGGCCGAAGAGCCGGCGGAATTACCGGAATACGAGTCAAAAACATCCACTCGGGACGAATCTTGGAGCGAATCATCGAGCGCACTAAACTCAAACGTTTTTGCAATTTCTCACGGTCAGCCGCTGTGGTATTCTCCAGTTCCCCAACCAACATCTCCTTCAACGCTTCCATATCCACCGCTTTGCAAAGATTGTAAATCGCTTCGGCACCAATTGACGCTTCAAACAGAGTGCTATAACGAATGGCAAATTGATGATAGGCAACTTCGTCTAAAACCGCGCCAATCTGGAGGCTGTCAATATCTTGCTTAACAGCAAGCAATCGTTCCTTAAGCGCCGCCCGTTCTTCTTCTTTATGAATTTCTTTGATTTTATTTTTGTATTCGGCGTCAACCTCTTTCAACACCCGGGTCCGTTCGTTTTCGGAAACACCGACAATTATATAACCGGCGAAATAGATGACTTTTTCAATGTCGCCAGCCGGAATGCCCAAAATCAAACTGATGCGGGATGGCAGGCTTCGCAAAAACCAAACATGACCGACCGGCGTCGCCAATTCAACATGGCCCATTCGTTCCCGTCGAACAATGGCGCGAGTAATTTCCACCCCGCATTTATCGCAGACAATGCCTTTGTAGCGAACACCTTTGTACTTGCCGCAATAACATTCAAAATCCTTGTCGGGACCGAAAATTTTCTCATCGAATAAACCGTTTTTTTCACTGCGTTGAGTCCGATAGTTAATCGTCTCCGGCTTGGTTACTTCACCGTAAGACCACTCCTTGATTTTTTCCGGCGAAGCCAGCTTGAGCAAAATAGAATTAAAATCCGTTTTAGCTTCAAAATTCTTGGCCATATTTTTATTTTATTAATTCGACATCGAGCGCTAAACCGCGCAAATTGTTAAGCATGACATTAAAGGAAGCCGGCACATTGGCTTGGGTAATCCGGTCACCGCGAACAATGGCGTCAAAAGCCGCCGCCCGACCCAGAATATCATCCGATTTGAAAGTCAAAATTTCGCGCAAAGTATAAGCCGCACCGTGACCCAAGAGCGCCCAAACCTCCATTTCGCCAAAGCGCTGACCACCACCTTGAGCTTTACCGCCCAACGGCTGTTGAGTAATCAAAGAGTAAGAACCAATAGAACGCATGTGGATTTTATCTTCCACCATGTGATGGAGCTTCATCATATACATATAACCAACGGCAATTTCTTGGTCAAAGGCCTCGCCGGTGCGACCATCGTAAAGTTTCATTTTACCATTGTCTTGGAAACCGGCTTGTCGGAGTTCGGCTTTGATTTCTCCGTCAGTCGCGCCGGCGAATGGCGGCACCACCGCTTGATAGTTTAAAGTATGGGCCGCCAATCCCAAGTGAAGTTCCAAAATCTGACCTAAGTTCATACGCGACGGCACACCAAGCGGCGTCAGGATTACATCAATCGTGGTACCATCAACCATATAAGGCATATCTTCGGCCGGCAAAATTCTGGAAATAACACCCTTGTTGCCATGCCTACCGGCCAACTTGTCGCCAACCGACACTACTCTAAATTGCGCCACTTCAATGTGAATTCTTTTGATAATTCCCGATTCTAATTTATGACCCTGCTCCCGAGAGAAAATTTTAACACTGATTACTCGGCCGCGCTTGCCATTTTCCAAACGTTTGGAAGTGTCTTTAACATCTCGGGCTTTTTCACCAAACAGCGACCGCAACAATCGTTCCTCCGGCGTCAATTGCGATTCGCTTTTCGGTGTGATTTTGCCGACTAAAATGTCGCCGGGTCGGACTTCAGCGCCAATCATTACTATTCCTTCTTCATCAAGATTTCTGAGTTTCGCTTCACCAACATTCGGAATATCGGGCGTCGTTACTTCCGGACCCAATTTGGTCTCGCGGACATTGACAACAAACTCTTCAATATGAATGGAGTTGAACTTGCTTTCTTTGACCAATCGTTCGGAAATAATAATCGCATCCTCGTAGTTAGCACCTGACCAAGACATGAATGCTACCAAAACATTATGTCCCAAAGCCAACGCTCCTTTGTCAGTGCAGGAAGAATCGGCGAGGATGTCATCTTTCCTGACTTTCTGCCCAACAGAAACTGCTGGTCGCTGATGAAAAGCCGTCATACCGTTGGTGCGAGAAAAATTGACCAGTGAAAATTCTACATCCTTGTCTTTATCGTTTCTAATTTTTATTTTTTTGGCATCGGTATAAACCACTCTGCCGGCGAAAGGCGAGAGTAACAGCCGACCGGAATCAATTGCCGCCCGTTCCTCAATGCCGGTGGCAACTAGCGGTGTTTCCGGAAGTAAACAGGGCGTCGCTTGTTTTTGCATATTAGAACCCATCAATGCCCGGTTAGCATCATCATGATTCAAGAAAGGAATAAGCGAGGTGGCGATAGAGAACGCCTGATTAGTAGAAACATCAATGTAATCAATTTCTTCTTTTTTGACCACGCCGGGCACACCGTTGATTCTGACCTCCACTTCGTCAGTCAAAATTTTGCCGGTTGCGTCGCTCGCCACAGCAGCATGGGCAATGTTGAAATTTTCTTCTTCCAGGGCATTCAGATATTTTATTTCGCCGGTTATTTTGCCTTTTTCCACCTTACCGTAAGGTGTCTCAATCATGCCGAAATTATTAATGCGGGCATACATTGATAAACGGAGAATGAGACCGATATTCGGACCTTCGGGTGTATGAATGGGACAAAGCCGGCCGTAGTGGGAAGGGTGAACGTCACGCACTTCAAAACCAGCGCGCTCGCGCGTCAAACCGCCGGGCCCCAAAGCCGAAAGTGTGCGCAAGTGTTCGATCTCCGCCAAGATATTGCTTTGATCCATAAACTGCGACAGCGGATTGGTGGTGAAAAATTCTTTAATCCGCGCCTGCAGTGGTTTAGGTGAAATAAATTGAAGCGGCTGGCTGACATCGGGGTCAATGGTGGACATCCGGTCTTGGATATTTCTTTTCATCTGGGTCAAACCAACCCGAACTTTTTGCTGAAGCATTTCGCCGACATAACGAACGCGCCGCGAACCTAGGTGGTCAATGTCATCCTCGGTTGCCCCCGGCGTAACATTTAAAAGAGTGATATTATTGATTATCGTCACCGCATCATCAAGCGAAATCGTCCGGCGGTCAGTGTCTTTACCTTCCGTTGGCTTACCGAAACGTTTGTTGAATTTGAATCGGCCGACTTTGGACAAGTCATAGCGGTCGGCACTGAAAATCCCTTTGACAAATTCCTTAGCGTTCTCCACGGTACCAATTTCACCATCGCGCATCCGTTTATGGATTTCAATAAACGATTCGTCAGTGATTTTGGCGTGGTCTTTAGCAAGTGACGCTTCAATAAAAACTTTCGCCGTTTCATTGCCTACAAAAAGCTGTCTGATGGCGTCGTCGGTCCCGGCGCCCAATACCCGCAACAGCGAAGTAACCACAAATTTTCGTTTGCGGTCAATCCGGACATAAATTGTGTCATCGGCTTCGGTCTCAATTTCTATCCACACGCCCCGCGCCGGAATAATTTTGCCGCCGAAATATCTTTTACCTTTGATTTCCTCGCTGGTGAAGAAAATGCCGAATGAACGCGCCAACTGCGGCACGATTACCCGCTCCACACCGGAAATAATAAAAGTGCCGTGAGAAGTCATCACCGGAAAATCGGCGAGAAAAATTTCTTGCTCCTTGCCACCACCGCGGATTTTATTTTTCAATTCCACTATCGCCTTAAGCGGCGCTTCATAGGAGAGCTTATTGTTCTTGGCATAGTATTCGTCAGATTTAGGTTTTTCCAATTTGACACTTTTGAACACCAATTCAAATTTTTTGCCGGAATAATCGCCAATGGAAGCAAACTCGGCGAACACTTCGTCCAAGCCTTTTTCGATTAACCACTTGAACGACTCAATTTGCGAGACAACCAAATTCGGCAAGGGTACCAGCGACTCCTTAAATTTGCTGAAATATTTTTTTTGAGACATATGAGCAACAAAAAAAGCTTACGAAGAAAACCCTCCAATAAGCTTGAGATTGCGGTCAAAACACAATCTTTCCCAAGTGGCGGTTATCTTATATCAACCCCAAAATTCTGTCAAGAGGGGTGGGGATAACTAGACGCTTCGGCGAAATGGTAAAATTTTTTCCGCTTCACCCTTCCCCGAAACGGGGTGGGCTCCGACGCGTATAAAAATTTTACCATTTCGCCTTCGCTAATGTAAATATAAAAAAAGAGGTTCTCCGTCTGCCAGAGAGAACCTCAACGCCCTGTCAGTAACCCCATCCGTCATTGGAGGGGTAGCAGATATGTAAATAATATCCGACGTTGAAAAGATGTCAAGTCAGTTAGTGGGCTACATTAAGGTGTGCCGATCGGTGAAGCTTATTGTGTGATGAATTTGTATTTAATTTTTAGATTTTTTGAGTTCAATGCCGAGTTCTTTGAGTTGTTCTTTTGAAAGCTCGCTTGGCGCGTCCATAACCGCAGTATGCCCGGAAGAGGTTTGGGGAAATGATTGCACCTCTCGAAGTTCCTTCTCCCCTGTAAGAATCATTATCATTCTCTCAATACCGTGGGCGATACCTCCATGAGGCGGAGTTCCGTAACTAAACGCCTTGAGCATATGACCGAAATCTTTTTCAATCTGCGCGTCACCATAGCCCATGGTCTTAAAGGTCGCTTTTAGTATCTCCGGCTTGTGAGCCCGAATACTACCACCGCCGGTTTCATAACCATTACAAACCAAATCGTATTGCTGGGTTATAATTTTATCTACATTCTCACCTTTTAAATGCCACTCCAAATGCTCAAACGCCGGCATAGAAAATGGATTATGGGTGAATGTCCATTTTCCTTCTTTATCTTTTTCAAAAAACGGAAAATCAATTACCCAAGCAAAAGCTAAAATTCCATTCTTTTTTTCTTCTTCATTTCGCAAATCAAATTTATCCGCTCCGAATTTTTCAATCGCTTTTTTGTAAGAAAAACGCGGAAACGGTTTCTCTTTAATTTTGTGCCCCATTGCTTCCGAAACAATCGTTATCATCTCCTCATCAAGTTGCATCAATTCCTCCCGTGTCGTAAAACTCACTTCCAAATCTATCTGCGTATGCTCAAATCCTCTATCAGCTCGCAAATCTTCGTCTCTAAAACAACGAGCAATTTGAAAATATCTTTCAAAACCAGCCACCATTAAAAGCTGCTTATATTGCTGAGGACTTTGGGGTAGAGCAAAAAATTTTCCCGGATACATTCGGCTTGGAACAACAAAATCGCGAGAACCTTCTGGTGTTGTGCTGGTAAAATATGGTGTTTCAATTTCAGTAAAACCTTTGCCAAATAAATACTGACGGGCGCGGTCAACAAATTCGGAACGAATTCTTATATTTTTCTGAAGCCGTGGCCTTCGCAAATCAAGATAACGATATTTTAGTCGCGTTTCTTCATTTATTTCTTTACCATCACCAGAAATATCAATGGGTGGAGTTTCGGCTTCGTTCAAGACTTTCAATTCCAAAACCTCTACCTCAATCTCGCCATTCGGTTCGTTTTTGTTCACCAATTTTTCCGGCCGATTGTTGACTTTGCCGATCACTTCAATCACCCATTCAGGCCGAACTTTTTGCGCCAATTCGTGCGCCTCTTTATGATTGGGCAAAATCACCATCTGGACTTTTCCGGTAGCGTCGCGCAAATCAATAAAAATCAACTTGCCGTGGTCGCGCCGCACATCTACCCAGCCGGCGATTGTAACTTCCCTCCCAATATGCTCTTTTAGATTTTTGGTAAGTATTCTTTTACTCATATTTTTAATCAAACAAACTTTTTTCTAACCTAGACAATGTTAACATTTGTTTCATTGAATATCCTATTCTAACATCATCATCTTTGAGTATTATCCTTTTAGATTCAATATCTCTCGCAACTTTAGGTATAACATAATGGCTTTTCAATTGTTCCCAATCTGTATCTCTTATTGTAATAACATTATTTAAATAAAAACTAACCCAGCTATTGCCCAATTTTGATATTGGTGATGTTGTATCTAATTTTTTAGTGGAAATCGCGACATAATTTTTATCTAACTCAAAACCGATATAATTTCTATTTAGTCTTTTCGCAGCTATTGCCGTTGTTCCTGTTCCAGAAAACGGATCCAATACAATATCATCTTTGTCTGTGCTCATCAAAATAATTCTTTCTAACAAATGAACTGGCAGCTGGCACGGGTGTTTATCTCGAAATTTATTATGCTTAATTCTATGTATATCAGTCCAAACATCAGAAACAAGCGGACCAAAAGGGTGCAAACCGTCCTTTTTTCCCCCATAATCTTTCACTAAGTACCCCGTTTTTCTATCTCTCTTGTGTGGATGTCGTATTTCGTAAAATTTATTTCCTTTTTTGCTTTTGGTGTAAAACAAAATTCCATAATGGCCAGGCTGTAAGGACTTACCCATAGGAGATGATGGGGCTTCCCAGGAAATCCAATGTTTAAAATTTGCCATCTCATTTAACATAGCAGAATAATAAGTCAACCACTTCGGAATGTTATGGAGAAAAATAGAACCAGTGGGTTTAGTGACTCTAACTGTTTCGATTATCCAACTCTTACACCAATCAAGATATTCTTTAAATTCTAAACTATCTTGATAACTTTTATATTTCTTTTTGAGATTGAAGGGTGGATCAGCAAAGACAACATCAATTGAACCATCCGGAACCGTTTTTAACAACTCCAGGCAATCTCCTTGTATTATCTTGTTTAAATATTTTTCAATCATTTTTTAAATATCTTTCGTATAAAATTCTCGAACCGCCTCAGTTCGTATTTGTGATAAGTAAAAACATCTTCATAGGCGGTAACCATTCTTTGTAAATCCCCCTTTCTTACATACCATCCAATTCCATCAACAAATCCGACAAAATGAGCTCTTGGATAATGTTTTTTGATTAGAAAATCTATCGAGATTTCTGTCTTTGATTTATCTCCTTGCCCCGATGAAGTTGTTGCAAGGAAAGAACTTTCAATAATGACCCTGGGCTTCGCTTTGCTTGGTAGAATAAAATCCATTGTGCGTTTATTATCAGGGGCATTGGTTACTAATTCACTGAGATCACCCCTCTCAAAAGTAACTTGCAAATTACCGAGAATATTCTCAATAAGTGCTTCTGGATTATTCTCTTTCATTCCTGAATAACTTCCTTTTTCCTTGTAACGAATAAGAGTGTCTATCATTTCCGGTATTTCAAACTTCAATTTTGAGATACTAAGTTTTTTCAACTCGAACAGTGGGACAGTCTTCGCAAGAAAAGGAACAGATGAACCTTCGAAAAACAGGTTTATAATCCCTTTTCTGAAATGCTCGTTTGCTTTTATGTGCTTGTTAAACAAATCATCAGACCATTCTCGTATATTGTCAGGACTTTCTTTTGCACACCATCGTGTTTTATACACAAGATTATTTAATTCTTTGTCGTTGACGACTCGAATGAGTGTTATCAACCTTTTCAAGGATTCATTAGAAAAACCAGTTAAAGCAAGCAGTGCTACTAGACCATTCTCTTTTTCAAACAAAAGACGCTCGAAGGTTTCTTTTTTTAATCCCTCATTCTCAACCTTGTTTTTCAAAACAAGTAATGTTTCTTTTATTGAACCCAAATATCCCTCATATTTTTCCTCAAAATCTTGATTGAAGAAATAAAAGGTATTTTTTTCTATAACTGTCCTAAATTTTTTCTTTGTGGAAACCATAATTAAATTAATATAATCTATTGCTAACTTTTTCTTTTAAATTCTTTATATATGTCCGTTCCATATTTAATTATGATAGCAAAAACAAAAAGTTTTGGGTAGTAACCAAAAAGGCGAAACCTCAAGGTTTCGCCTTTTCTACTTTTTTCAAAAGAAACTTTATTTCTTTTCAGCAATTTCCTGACGAATCTTTTCAACATACCTCGCCGCCGCTTCTTGGCCACCCAAACCGAAGGACAAACCGAGCGCCAAAGCCAACGCCACCACCACCCCAGTGAACAAGGTCTGAATGAAAGCCGCCGCGATGCCCAACTGGAACAGCGCCGCTAAGATGGCGAAAACCCAAATCGCCCAACGGGTTATCGTGCCAGCCAAGTGAGCAAATCTAACACCTGCCGCTTTTGCCGAACCGACAATCACTTTCTGCATCGCTTCAGCAATCACCGCCGCCACCAAGAGAATCAAAGCCGCCACAATTACCTGGGGTAAATACAGTAACACCACCTGCTGAAGAAAAGCGGTTACTTGATTTAAGCCAAGAACATCAAAAGCCGCTATCAAGAAAACCACGATTACAAACCATTCCACCAAACTGCCGATGAAACGACCGGAATCCAAATTAAAACCCGCCTTATTGACCACTTGCTCCACCTTTGCTTGCTTCAGAACACTATCCACCTT
>MHSF01000011.1 GCA_001822695.1 Candidatus Taylorbacteria bacterium RIFCSPLOWO2_02_FULL_44_35
AAAAATTATTGAATCTCTCTAATGATTCGCGTCAGATTTTATTTGACTATTTTTACCTTTTTGCTATACTCTCGCTAGCAGTAAGAGATGGTCGAAAATACTGCCTGAAAGAAATTTTAAAAAATTCAACTGACCAATATGCAGGAACAGGATGTCCAATTCCTTGACTTCGTCACAAAGGCCTTGGTTGATAATCCGAAAGATGTGAAAATCAATCGGACGGTGGACGAGATGGGCGTGCTTCTGACGCTGGCCGTCAACTCGGCTGATATGGGAAAAATCATCGGCCGAATGGGCAACACCGCCAAAGCCATCCGCACCTTGCTCCGGGTTGTCGGGATGAAAAACAACGCTCGCGTCAATCTGAAAATCAACGAACCAGAAGGCGCGCCACCCCGCGAACCGAGAGCTTCTAAAACGGTGGATGAAGCGATGGAAGATCTAAAAATTTAGCTTCAAAAAACAGAACCGCTTTGATGAAAATCCGAGCGGTTTTGTTTTACTCCGATATTTGCGATCGCAAATATCGGAGTAATTTTAATTCTTCCCTTGTTTTTTAAGGTTACAAGTTATAAGCTACAAGTTATAAGATTTTATGACTTTTCATATTGTTACATTATTCCCTGATGCTTTCCGCTCGTATTTAGGCGAGTCAATTTTGAAGCGCGCCATTGAGGATAAAAAAATTGTCGTGAAGTTTTATAACCCACGCGACTTCGCTGATAACAAATATAAGCGGATTGACCGCGCGCCCTATGGCGGCAGGCCGGGTATGGTGATACAAGCGCTTCCTGTTATAAAAGCAATTGAAGATGCTCTTGAAACTTGTAACGCAAAACATGTAACGCGAAGAAAAAAAGAAAAAAATAAGTTACGGGTTACGGGTTACGGGTTACAGGCGAAAATCATCTGGCTATCTCCGAACGGCAATCAATTTACGAACACCATCGCAAGAAAATTCGCCAGCAAAAAACAAGACCTAATTATCATTTGCGGTCGTTATGAAGGTATTGATGCTCGGGTAAAAAAAGTTTTCAAGGTTCAAGAAATTTCCGTCGGGCCTTTTGTGCTAACCGGCGGTGAATTGCCAGCTATGGTAATGATTGACTCTATTGCTCGCCAAATCCCAGGTGTCTTAGGTGACGAAAGTTCGCCGGAGGAAAACCGGATTGCCAGTTCTGATGTCTTCACTCGCCCCGAAGTTTTTAAATATAAAGGCAGAAGTCATCGGGTGCCAAAAGTTCTGCTATCTGGCCACCGTCAAAAAATTGAAAATTGGAAACTTGAAAAAATAAAGAAACTGGATTAGTATTTTCTCAGAAAATAGAAAGGATTATTATGTGCGAAGAGGTTTTGTGCGCGGATCTGACTCGCCACAATTTGTGGCGAGCGCTAAATCATAGTTTTATCGCCGAACTCAAAAGAAATGCCGGCCAGCTCTGGTTGAACTTCAAAGTTTACAGGAAAGTCGGAAACGGCCTGCCAAAACATTTCGTTCTTTTTTGACACACTATTGTCAAACATCACCCAGCTCTCTTGAGCTAGTTTTTTTATTTCTCAATTTTTTTCCGAACAGAACTGCGGGGGAAGGAATCGGACCTTCATACTCAGCTCCAAAGGCTGATGTCCTACCGTTAGACGACCCCGCAATAGTAATCAGGATAACACTTTTGATTATGTTTGAAAATAAGAAAAATTTTTGTTAACCTATAGTATATCCGCCCATAGCTCAGCTGGTAGAGCATCCGCCTCTTAAGCGGGTTGTCGTAGGTTCGAATCCTACTGGGCGGAATTTAAACTAATGGAACAACTACTTTTTTTAAAAAACAGCGTCAAGAATTTTTATCGGGTTGGTGCTGTGATGCCGAGCTCGCGGTTTTTATCGAAAAGAATGGCGCGGGCCACTCACGGCGCTGAAACTATCATTGAACTCGGCGCCGGCACTGGCGCTATTACAAAAGAATTGCTGAAAATTTTGCCGCTTCAAGGACGACTAACGATTTTAGAAATCAATCCGGATTTTGTGAGTTTTTTGGAAAAAAATTTCCAAGATAAGCGGATGGTTTATTATGCCAAGAGTGCCGAATTTTTGCCGAAGATCTTCGGCAAAAATTCGGCGGCTGCCATAGTTTCCAGTCTGCCCTTTGGTAATTTCAGCCGACAACGAACAGAAAAAATTCTCTCCGGCGTTGTTGATTGTCTAAAACCCAATGGTGTCTTTGTCCAATTTCAATATTCGTTAAAAAGTTGGCGAACGCTTAAGAAAATTTTCCGACAAGTGGACATTTGTTTTGAGCCGCGCAATCTCTGGCCGGCTTTCATCTACATTTGCCGAAAGTAGAAAACTACAAAGATGGGCAGGGTGGGATTTGAACCCACAATCCTTTCGGAATGCGCTCCTAAAGCGCACGCGTATGCCAGTTCCGCCACCTGCCCAACAATAAATTTATTACTAACACACCTCGCAGTCAACTCGCTTGATTTTGACGCCAATTTTTTGGAGCCGTTCTTCAATTCGCTCGTAACCGCGATCAATGAAATAAGCGTTGTTGATGACTGATTCGCCTTCGGCGATAATCGCCGCCAAAATGTAAGCAAGACCGGCGCGAATATCCGGCCCATCCAATTCTTTGCCTTTGAGCAGTGTCGGTCCTTTAACTAGCGCGCGATGGGAATCCCACATTTTTATATCCGCGCCCATTTTTTCTAAATCTGCGGTGTAATTGAGCCGGCCTTCAAAAATCGTCTCGTGAATTGAACTTTCGCCGGTTACCTGCGTCAAAAATACCGCCATCGGCGCCTGTAAATCAGTGGGGAAACCCGGGTATTCTCTGGTCTTGATATTCACCGCGCGACGCATTTCGTTGGCAATTTTTCCATTATTTTTTACTGCAAGCCAATCATTGCCGACTTCCACCGCTACCCCTGAAAAACGCAAGGCCTCTATTAGTGAATCCAAATGCGCCGGTTGACAATTGGTAATTTTTAAATTATCTGCCGCCAATGCGCCCAAAATCAAAAAACTGCCGGCTTCAATGCGGTCGGGAATCACCGGAAAAGTTTTATTATTCAGAGATCCGAGTGAATGGCCACCTTCAATAACAATCTCCGATGTGCCGAAGCCAGAAATTTTAGCGCCGCGCGAGTTCAAGAATTCAGCGAGGCAAACCACCTCCGGCTCAAGCGCCGCGTTTTTCAAAATCGTTTTGCCTTTGGCGCCAACCGCCGCCATTATAAGGGTTTCGGTGCCGGTAACGCTGGAAACGCGAAAGAAAAACTCGGTTCCAACTAAGCCCTTCGGTGCGGTGATTTCATATTTATCCTTAACCTCCGAAACCTTAGCGCCCATTTTTTCGAATCCTTCAATAAACAAATCAATCGGCCGCTTGCCGATAACACAACCGCCGGGGTGCGGAAAAGATACCTTGCCGAAGCGGGCCAACAACGGACCGGCAAGTAGAATGGAAGCGCGGATTCTCTTGGCATTGTCATTATCTAAAACATTGTTGGATACTTGATTGCCATCGACTTTCAAAATCCGCTCACCAGTCCATTCGAACTCCGCGCCAAGTCTCTTCAAAAGTTCTAGCATTCGGGCCACATCTTCAATTTTTGGCACATTGGAAAATTCCACCGGTCTATCCAGCAAAATTGCCGCCGCTAACAATGGCAAAACCGCGTTTTTAGCGCCGTTGACTTTTATTTCGCCGTTCAAATTTTTTTTGCCGGCCAAACCTTCAATAACAAATTTTTGTTTCATAAATTGATTCTAACACAAATTCGTTGAAGGCAACAAAAAGGCTAAACCTTAAGGTTTAGCCTTTTTGTCTCTCATTAAACCTTTGTCAATTCGCGATTCCAGCATTTCGCCGAAGACCGCCACGGTCTCGTGCCTTCTTTCTCGAAAAGATACTTAGCGTATTCCAGATTACCGTCCAACGAGTAAATATCCATACCGAGAGTTTCTGCTTTGTCGCGGTGATATTCTTCATTAATCTGCATAACACCGACATCTTTGATGTTAGTGATACCGCGAATAATGTTACCGTTTTTGCCGAAGTGGCGAAACTGCGATTCGCAACGAGCGATTTCCGAAAGAATTGGCGCCTTGGTGAAATAATCGCGAACCGAGGCCTCCAAAGTCCGCGGCGATTTAACAGTCACCGCACTCGGCGGTTGCGTGACAGCAGAGAAAGTATTGGCAAAGAGCAAGATAGCCATCGTCAATTCGGTGATAATCATGTTAGAAATTAGCTAAAATTAAAATCAGAGTTGAGCTCTGATTACGCCAATATCCTAGCATATTCAAATTTGGCTGTCAAGGCCTGTTGACAAAGGACATTCTATGGGTATTATTTATTATAGATACTGACAAATATGACCTATGAAAAGAAAAAAATACAGAACATTCGGATTTGTAATGACCGTACTCGCGCTTTCTGTTCCAAGGTTTAACGCCTTGGCAGAAGTGAATGTGTTGGCTTGGGGATACAACTCTTCCGGCCAGTGTAATGTGCCAACTGACTTGACCAACGCTGTCGCAATAGCCGCTGGGGAGCAATTCAGCTTGGCGGTGAGAGCAAACGGTGAAGTGGTGGGTTGGGGCGGAAACCCGCTTAGTCCCGGCTCCTACAAGCCGCCAAATATCAACAACGCTGTCGCCGTAGCGGCAAGTCCATGCAATAGCGTGGCGCTCAAAGCCGATGGCACGGTTGTTGCTTGGGCGTTTCCCCCGGGCATTGACTATGGACAAACTAAGGTTCCGTCCGACCTGAGCAACGCAGTGGCAATAAGCGCCGGCTTGTTCCACAGTTTGGCGCTCAAGACCGATGGGACAGTTGTAGCTTGGGGAGACAATAGCAGTGGCCAGTGCGATGTGCCGCCGGGCTTAACCAGCGTCGTTGCAATATCAGCCGGCTATTACCACAACCTCGCCCTGAAAGACGACGGCACGGTTGTCGGGTGGGGATTGACAGGTTGTTATTCTCCACTGCCGCCCTTGACCAATGTGGTGGCCATTGCCGCCGCCGACGATCACAACTTATCACTCAAAGCCGACGGAACGGTTATCGCTTGGTGGGGTTTCAGCCCAGCTAACAAATGGAGTCCGCCAACTGCATTGGCTGATGTCGTAGCCGTGTCCGCTGGTTCGTATGAGAACTTGGCATTGAGGACTGATGGCACGATAGTAAGCTGGGGCTACAATCCCACCCGCGTAATTTCCGTCTCTCGCGTAACGGCAATCAGCGCTGGCGGGGACCACAGTTTGGCGTTGATTGGCTTTAGCAATCAGATAGAACCAGTTCTTAGCATCAGCAAGGAAAGGGTTTTGAAGATTACTGGAGGAGAAATCGGCGCGCGCTATCGGCTGGAATTTACAAGCACGATAAGGCCGGCAAACGCGTGGACCTTTCTTAGGGTCATTGTGATCACAGGTAACCCGCAGTTCCACTCCGACGGTTCTGCGGCAAACCAATCAAGCCGGTTTTACCGGCTTGTCAAAGTTCTTTAGCAGTAGGCATCAGGTGATCTCACGGTTCAGCGAAAGTTGAACCGTTTTTTTATAATAAAAAAGGACTGCCGCGCAAGCAGTCCTAGAAACAGACAATATCAACAAATGGGCAAACCCAATCTTCCTCCCACCGATATTGAACCGCAAAAGTCAAAATAAGGAACTTTCTTTTTCCAAGCTGCCCAAGAAAAGAGTTTCGGATGACTATAATTGGCATCACGGAAAGTGGCCACACTTGAAAAACTAATGCAGGGAGTGCTTCTGCCGTCATTTCCGTCGTAAACAGAACCCGGGGTATCAATGCTGTGATGGACCAGCACTTCAGGGGTTATCATCGCCAAGGTTATACCTTCCGCCGTCGTGCCGCCAAAACGGTTTAAAACGCTAAACTCCTTGAGACAATTATCGGGATGCCGGCCAAGACAGTGCCGACCGTCCTCAACAATCGTTGCCAAATAATGCCCCGCCGGCAATTCGTCAGTGTTGGCAAGCCGATTGTCATCAAGATAGCTAATACCTCTTAAACCATTCACCATTACCCGCACCATTCTTTCTGAAAACGCCAGGCCTTGCCGATTCACCATAATAATAAATGGGAGAATACCGTCTTTTCGCACAATGTCAGGAATGCGCGCCAACAACGGATAAAGAGGTTTAATCTCATCCGCTTGGGCAAGACCGTTGATTTCTATAAGTGCCATTTGCCATTCAAAAAGCTCTTTAAGAGTGGCTATCGTAAAATCCGGCCCCACCAAGAGACTGGCCCTGCCAATGACTCCCATCCTTTTCTTCTCTGGCACAGAACGAAGAAGCGCGGCTATTCGCATTTCCTCACTAAGATTTGTCTGCATCGAGTTACCTTTCGTGAATTGTTGAGAGAACTAGTTAATTAACCGCAGGAACTCTACCAAAACAAACCGCCATACCGCAAGCGGCGCGGTATCTCCGCAATTTTTTAACCAGCTATTTTTTCATTGCCTCTAGAATTTCCTGAGCGCCTTCAATTCCTTCCACCAATGATTTTCTAACCGCATCAATAGTGTCGCCACCAATTTTTTCAGCGGCATTAGAAGCGGCAATTACTGCCTCTCTAGTAGCGGAAACAATATCTCCCCCAACTTGCTGAACTGCCTCTACGGACCCCTTAACTGCTAACACCGCGGTTTCACCGACATCAACTCCAAGTCCTTTTGCGCTATGGACTGCTTGAGCGACCGCACCGTGAACAGCGTGTTCTTGTTTACCCCCTGATTTTATAAACCCATGGACAGCCCCTTTTACAATGTCTTTAACGCTCGTGATTACTGAAGCGCCAATATCTCCAATGCCATCGAAGGCGCCCTTAACAATTGACGCTGGAATATCTAGACCTTCTTGAACAAACTCTTTGGACTCTTTAAGTATAGACACGGTTGTGTTTTTCACCGCGTCAACAACGCTGTCTGCAACATTAGTGACGCCTTTTAAACTTGCGCTAACGCCACCTCTTACTCCATTGACTACTCGCGAAATTAAAGAAAATACCATATTTATTTTTAGTTAATTGGTTAATAATTACTTATTATAAAATCGACCTTTATCCGATTAATTTTTAATTTTAATTAATACCATCCCTATCCAATTATACGGCAAAGGACGACAATAGTAAAAGTTTGTATAAGGCCACCCAGTTTTGCACTCTCGGTCTCCGACTAGCTGATAATATGGTGATGATAGCATAAACTCCACG
>MHSF01000012.1 GCA_001822695.1 Candidatus Taylorbacteria bacterium RIFCSPLOWO2_02_FULL_44_35
CAAACTCTCACCCGTGGAGTTTATGCTATCATCACCATATTATCAGCTAGTCGGAGACCGAGAGTGCAAAACTGGGTGGCCTTATACATTTGCTTGACTTTATTTGTGACCCGTGCTAACCTATTGGCAGCTAAGGGTGAAGTAGTTTCAATCGCCTGTCGCGGATACTGAACCACACCGGGTCTAACCGCTGGCACTGTGGTAAAGCGCGCACCACATATGACACTGCCCATCCTCAGTTAGTAACCGCTTGTTCGGGGGATAAAACAAATGAGAAAGACACCCCCTATAACTTGACGATTACGACGCCAGAACCTCGAGTTCTGGCGCTTTTTCTTTTCCGCGATTTTTTATGATATACTTCATTTTGTGATTATGATTTTCTTTAATGTTACAAGTTTTAAGTTACAAGTTTTGTGATATATTTTGACAATGTCTCAAAAATTTATACTGATGATTCGGCGGCTTTGCGCGATGTGACCCTCTCTATTGAGCCGAAAGAGTTTATTTCCATTGTCGGCCATTCCGGCGCCGGCAAAACCACTTTGTTGAAAATGATTTTGGCTGAGGAGAAGCCGTCTTCGGGCAAAGTATTTTTTGATAAAATTGATGTTCACCAGCTTTCCCGGCCGGAAATTACAAAATATCGCCGGCGCATCGGCACGATTTTTCAGGATTTTCGTTTGATTCCCGACAAGACCGCCTACGAAAATATTGCTTTCGCTATGGAAGCGGCGGGGCGGGGCGACGAGGAAATTGAATCGGATGTGCCCCATGTTTTGGATTTGGTGGATTTGGGCGACAAGCTTTGGCATTTTCCCAACGAACTTTCCGGCGGCGAAAAACAGCGAGTGGCGATTGCTCGGGCGATTGTCAATCAGCCGGAAATTTTAATGGCTGATGAGCCGACTGGCAATTTGGACCCGATTAACACTTTTGAAATTGTCCAAATTTTGAAAAAAATCAACGACCTCGGCACAACGGTGATTTTGACTACTCACAATAAAGGGGTAATTGATTCGCTTGGTAAACGGGTGGTAACCTTGGACGCCGGGCGGGTGATTAGGGATGACGAAAAAGGTCACTATTTGTTGTAAGCTGATTATTTCGCAGTTGGGATTTTTAAGAAAAATGTCGCGCCGTTTCCTAATCCGGCCGATTCAACCCAGATATCGCCGCCGTGGTAACGCATAATATCTAGCGAGATGTGCAAACTGATACCCAATCCTTCCGTGTGGGTGTGTTTAGCATTTGCGCCGCGGAAAAACTTTGAAAAAATGCGCGGCATATCTTCTTTGGAAATACCAATGCCAAAGTCGCGGATTGAGAGGATTACAAATTTTTTTTTAGATTCTATGTTTAGGATAATCTGTCCGTTGGGTTTGGAGTATATAATTGCGTTTTCCAAAACCGCCTGAACAGCAAATTGCATTCTCTTGCGATCAACAAATATTTTCGGCAGGGTTTCTGGTATATTAGCTTGAATTGAGACGCGCTTCTCCTGAATTCGGTTGGTAACCGCGATAATTGTTTCGTTTACAATGCTACGCAGGCTCTCTTTGGAATATGAGTACAAAAATCGGCTTTTCTCGGACTCGGATAGTCCGATAAGCATATCGGTAAGTTCAAACAGACCCACATTTGCTTCCGCGATCGCAGCCATAGCGTGTTCCCGTTCTTCTGGTTTGGATTCGCCGCGGAGCGTATTAAGCGACCAGCGGATATATGTTAGAGGCGTTCTGAATTTGTGAGTGACTATATCAACGAACTGGTATTTAAGAACATCGACTTCTTTGATTTTTCTCCATACGAATACACCGATGGTCACCGCAATAATTGCTGACGCGAAAGGCATTAGCCATTGTGGGAAATTGGGAAAGATTTGGGCAACAATGTCATTGGTGTATCCAATCAAAATAATGAATAGGGTAATACCGGTAACACTTAAGGAATATCCGAACGCGCGTTTGGCCAACAAGTTTATGTTTATAATGTCGTACCTAATGATCGCGTATGCTACCGGAATTGTGTACAGTCCGGTCAAGGAAGAAATAAATGGGTCAATATTAATTCCGTAGAGCAGGAATTCTGGCACCAGAGCAACACCAAAGCCGAACAGATAGGCAACGATGAAATATTTTAGCTGATTTCTCGTTCGATAATCCGCTTGATGGTACGAGATGTATAATTGGAATAGAAGATAGATAAGGACAATGAAAAAGAAAGCGTCCTGTAAGGCATATAAGCTTCCCGGAACGAAAAAATTAGGCAGATACAACTTAGGTTGCGACGGTTGCAACAAATAGTTTGGGAACAGCGCGAAAAATAATACGAGGCCCGCGGCTATGATGTACAGAATTGTAAGCATACGTTTATGCGATTGAGCTCGTCCCGTTACTGAAAGAATCAAATGAGTGTACAGAACGACAAGGAATAATGTCGCTAGATTAAACATAAAGGCGATTTGCGAAGCACGCGGGTCATGCAAATTAATGCCGATTACATAAGAAATCTGCCAGATGCCGGTAGCAATGCTGGCTAAGAAAAAGACCACATTGGAAGACGCGCCTTTGGGCCGGCGGATAAACACTAAAATACCGAGGCCGAGGCAGACAGAAATTGAAAAAACGAAACCAATATTGGTAATGAAAAGTTCGGCATTCATATAATAAGATAATTATACACGTTAAAACTAAATTTAAAAAGAAAAGGATGAGGAAAGATTTTAAACGTGTATAATAATAAGAAAGGGTGCTGTCTGCTGTAGCAGAATTTCCAATTTCCAATTTCCAATTTTCAAACAAATCCTAAATTTCAATGATTAAATTTCGAACGAAGATTCTGATAGCAGCGGTTTTTCTTGGAGTTTTTGGCGGCGCCCCGCTTGGCGTGGGCGCCGCCACTTTTGTGGATTATCACATTACGGCTGATCTGACCTGGACTTTAGCCGGCAGTCCCTATGTGATTGACAGTTTATGGCTTCAAGTTTATCCCGGCGCCACACTTACCATTGAACCCGGGGTGATTGTGAAATTCGGCGACTCTTCCTATATGCATGTTTACGGTAAGTTAAATGCCGTTGGCACCCCAGAAAACAAAATCTATTTCACTTCATTGAGAGACGATTCCATCGGAGGCGACACCAACGGCGACGGCGACGCGACCCAACCGTCCGCCTACAATAATTGGAGCGTGTTTATGAGAGAAGGTTCCGGTTCTCACACAATAAAAAACGCCGACGCTCAATATTCCAACAATCCTTTCTGGGTTCATCGTTCCGCGGCTGATTTTGAGAATATCAACATTCGCGAAGCTTTGGCGGCCGGCATTGCCGGCGTGGAAAGCGATGTCCGAATAAAAAACCTGCGGGCCGACATTATCGGCCCCGCCGTTTCCGGTTTTGGCGGCACATTTGTTCTCAATGATTTGGATATTTCCAGCACCAATCAAAACAAGGTTGGCTTAAGATTTTCCACCGATGCCGAAGTTTCAATCAGCGGTACGGCGGTCCATGATTTGATTAACGGCATCGGTTTGGCTTTGTTCAGTTCTCACGCCACTGTCACCGATTCTGTTTTCAGAGGCAACGGCCAAGGCATAAAAGTTGACGATGCCGGCGGCGGTTCTCCCGCTTCACTTTCTGTAGGCCAAAGTTCTATCAGCGATAATACTGATTACGGTATTTACAGCTCTGCCATTACCCCAGTGGACGCGAGAAATAATTGGTGGGGCGCTCCGAGTGGGCCGTATCACCCGAGTTTAAATCCGAGCGGGTTTGGCGATGAGGTTTCGGACAATGTTGATTTTTCAGGGTGGTTTGCCACTGACCCTCTTTCTACGCCCGCCTGCTGTTCATCGGTGGTGTTTATTCCGGGCCTTGAAGCGAGCCGGCTTTATAGACCGGGGGCAATCTTTGAGAACCAACTTTGGGAGCCGAACACCAATGATGATGTTCGCGCGCTCGCGCTTGACCCGTTCACTGGCGAAAGCGTCAATGCCGACATCTATACCGACGATGTGATTGACGAAGCGTTTTCGGTAAATATTTACAAAAATTTCCTGTCCTTTATGGAAAATATGGCGACAGTGGGAGACATCGCCGATTTTGAGACCTTCCCTTATGACTGGCGATTAGATGTTAAGGATGTGGTAAGTCGCGCCGTCGCACTTAAAAACGACAGTTATGAAATGATTCCGCGTCTGCGGGCATTGGCGGCGGCGTCTCAAACCGGCAAAGTGACAATAATCGCCCATTCCAACGGCGGTTTGGTGGCAAAAGAATTATTAAATGCCCTCAAGGATTCCGGCGAGGAAAATTTGGTAGACAGATTAATTTTGGTGGCGACGCCGGAACTCGGCACGCCCAAAGCGGCCATGGAAATGCTTCACGGTATGGAACCGTTCGTTTTTAATTTCCCGCGCGAGGAAGTAACGCGCGAATTGGCGGAAAATATGAAAAGCGCTTACGCCCTGCTACCGTCGGCAGAGTATTTTAATCAGTTGGGCATCGGCGGACGACCGATTATTGAATTTAGCACAACGACGGCCATCACTTTGCCTTTTCGGGGAATTTACGGCGAAACAATTTCTAGTTATGGCGATTTGCGCAAATTCATTTTAGGAGACAACGGCGCGCGGTTGGAGCCGCCGGCGGCTGCCGTGAACTTACCGAATGTTTTGAAAGAATCATTTTTGGCAGTGGCGGAAACGCGGCACGGCGAACTTGATGCTTGGCAGCCGCCGGCGGGCGTTGATGTCGTTCGGATTATCGGCTGGGGCCTGGAAACGCCGCGCGGTATTGTCTATAAATCGGCGAGGCAAAATGTTTGCAACGCCGACCTCTCCGTTTGTTCCGTTCAAGAAGTGCTTGACCCCGAACCGCTTTCAACGGCCGAAGGCGACGGCACGGTGGTGTATTTGTCGGCCGACGCTCTTGGCGGAGAGAGGTATTATGTGAATATGTTTGATTATAACGAGCAACAAGCCACTATTGATCGTGACCACAAAAATATTCTAGAGATAGAGTTACTTCAAGACCTCATCTCTACCCTTGTCAGAAACGAGGACACAACCACATTGCCTGCTTTTATCTTTACCGAAAAACCAGATAAGGCATCGGTGGCCGAACGTTTAAGAATAGATGTTCACTCTCCAATTGCGCTTCATCTTTACGACTCTCTCGGTCAGCACACTGGCCCTATACCGAACCCCGATTTGTCATCCGACCTAGAATTGTTTGAAGAACAAATTCCCAACAGCTATTACTGGCAGTTGGGCGAAGGGCAATACGCCGGAGCGGGCGGTGTTGCCACTACAACCATTAAGCTTGTCGGCACAGCGCTCGGCGCGGCGACGGTCGGGATAGAACGAGTTATCGGCGATGAAACAATAATTTCTGACATTTTATTTGAAGATATTCCAATCACTGCCGGCGGATTGGCTACGGTTGAGGTCGTTCCCAATACCGAACTGGTAATGTTGCTTGATGTTGACGGTGATGGAATTATTGACGCTGAAATTACACCCACCGGTCTAACTCCGGAGGACTTAATTGTTATTTTGGAGAGTTTGATAAAAACTCTTGATTTGCCGGATAAAAAGGAAAAACGGCTTCTTAAGGTTATAGATAGACTTGAGAAAGAATTGGCGAAAGAGCGAAAAAAAGAAAAGGCGGAAAAATTAAAAACGGAGCAGGCTTTCAAGCATCTATTAAAGATCATTGAGCAATATCAAAAGAAAAAAGTCCTATCAGCCGATGAGGCTAGCGAGTTGATAAGTGTGATTGGGACTCTTATGAGTAAGGTGGTAAAATAGCGTTATGAAATTAAAATCAGTAAATTTAGTAGTGCTGGCATTATCCGCACTTTCCACATTATTTTCTTATATCGCTTCTGGTGACGGGCTGGGTTTGTGTGTAGGAGCGGTTGATTATCGTAATTGCATTAGTTCAGTGAATAATATTAGCGAACCACTTTTCTGGGGATTTTTACCACTTCTCGCGATTTCTTTAATTTTACTTTTCCTCCGCCGCGAGATATTTATGGTGTGGGCGAAGTTTGCCGCGGTGGGTTTTCCGCTCATGCTCGCCATTCTCCTTTACACTTACAACAATAAACCAACCTCGGGAGGTTTCGGTTTGGCCGGTTTGATTTCCGATGAAATGCTGGCAACAACTTTTCTGACCGCCCTTTTCTTCATCATCTCCCTTGTCATCATCATATACAAACAACTCAAACTCCGAAAGGACAAATAAATGATATTAACCACGGAGCAGAGCTTCGCCCACCTAAGGGATATGTCCAAAGGTTAAACCTTTGTCTAAAAAAAGTCGCCGATTGACAAAAAGAGTCCTCTCAAGGAGGACTCGTGAGATTGGCGGGGAATCACTACTAGGATTTCCAAGCCGGTTCCAAAATTGACAATTGTCTCGGCAACTTTTCTTCGCCGTCCGGTACCCAATCCAATCGCTGGAATTGGAAACCGGTCTGGCGGCTTAACCGATTGTAGCGCTCGGTATTTTCTTTCACTCGGCTAAACAATCGGTGAAGTCTTATTTGTCTCCATTCAGAGCTGAACGAGATAATGTCGGGCTGGTCCATCCTTTCAACCAAGGTGTTGATTTTTTCCCGCAGATACTGATGCCAGCAAGCCAACGCGAATAATTTGTCGTAATCTCTGAGTTCGGCCCGGGAAAGAATCATTCCTTCCCAAGTGACGCGGCGACTGGCTCGTTGTCGGTCTTTTGCCGCACTTTGCAAAAATGCCGCGATGATTACAAGTGCCAACCAAGCAAAGATACAAATGACAACAATATTCAAAAGAACAGTTTTCATACTGGTTCAACTTTACTGCGAGGTCTGGTTTTGTCAAGAAAGAATTTGAGTGGTGAAGGCGATTAAAGTGAACAGAAAAAGAAAAGCAAAAGTGGCGATTAGAAGTTGAAAAGATTCTTTTTTCATACCGCTTAAGTAAAGGTGAATTGGGTGACCGAGCACGAGCGAGCTGGTGATAGCGGCCGAGAGGACAAAAAGTAAAAGCATTGCCGTTGGTCCGCCGAAACCACCGAATTCGCCAAATAGTCGCTGGCCGTTGAAGAGCAACCAAGCGATTATCGCAACATAAATAAAAGTGCCAGCTGACTGGAGAAAAGCGTAAGTGATTATTTTTTGTTTGGTCATTTGGTAATGATAACATTTTTAGGAGTTTTTTATTACTCCTCCAGTTTATCCCGTTTGCATTTGCACCTAAATTTGCTATCGCGGGAATTAGTGCAGAGTATTTTTATCAGTGAAACAAGTAGACATTAATGGGCCAGGGCGATGCCGAGGATTTTTTTGGCGCCGGCGCGGCGCAAGGTTTTCCGCGCTTCGCTTAAAGTGGCGCCGGTGGTGGCGACATCGTCAACGACGATAATGTTGCGGCCGAGAGGGCTTTCACTGACCGCGAAAGCGCCGCGCAGATTTTTCAGGCGGCTGGCGCTGGTCCATATTCGGCGTAATTTGGGGTTTAGCCATTCTCGGCGCGGCACTCAAAATTTCACGATTGCAAATGCGACCCTGGTTATCCGCTGTTCTTTATCTGGTGATGGGCTGGTTGATTACTATCGCCTTTGTTCCTCTTATTCAAAGTATGACCGCCGCCACGCTATGGCTTTTAGTTGCCGGCGGTTTGTCATACGCTGTCGGCTTAGCATTTTTTGCTCTTGACCGCGTTCTCCTCCATAAAAAATATTTCTGGATGCATGAAATTTTTCACATTTTTGTTCTTGGTGGTAGCGCGCTTCACACAATCGTGATGTTTTTAATCTTATAAAAGAAAACCGTCCTTGAGGGACGATTGGTGAATTTTGCTTTTTCAAGCGGAAACATAAAGACGGCGCGGGAGCGCTTTGCGGCGAGGCAGTTTCGGAAACAACCTCGTCCTGTAGGCAATCTTCGGAGACACGACGGTGCTGTTTTCTTTCACAAATTTAGTTTGGGTTTTCTTTAGACAGCAGTTGCAAATTTCAAGCGGGTTGTAAGAACTTAATCGTGTCCCACAAAAAGGACACTTGTTCGGTCCGGAAAATCGCAATGGCGGCCGAGAACCCAAAAAGTCGGTTAGCGAAAGCGCCCTGATAGAGTGAGCTACATCAACATATGAATTCATAATAAGAACAGGTACCGAATAAAAAGATACTCCCCCATAACTAAAAGTCAATCATTTTTAATTGACGGTGTTGAAAAGTTTTGAAAATGGAACGCCTTATTCAGATGTGGTTGAACGGGTTAAGGCGAAACTTGAGATGGCAATCGGTTGAATAATCAGCAAGTTGTAACGCACTCGTGGCTCACAAAGTCACGAGTTTTTCTTTAATCGCGTTATCTCTGGTCTAAAGGGAGGGTGATTGTGAATTTGCTTCCTTTTCCTTCGCCTTCCGAAAAAACTTGGATTTTACCTCCATGCCGTTCCACAATGATTTTTGCCATAAAGAGGCCGACGCCGACCCCTTCGGTGTCGACGCGTTTCGCGGCGGTCGAGCGAAAGAATTTTGAGAAAATTCGCGTTTGGTCTTCGTGAGAAATGCCGATGCCGGTATCTTTCACGCGAATAATGGCCTCATTGCCATTGGTATTAACGGAAACAGTAACCACGCCTCCGGTAGCCGTATAAGCCAGCGCGTTTTCAAGAATGGTCCTTAATACAAAGCGTATTTTGACTGAATCTAAAAAAACCTCCGGCAAATTATTAGTCATTTGAAAAACGATTCGTACCCCTTTCTCTGAAAACCATTTAAGATAAGGCATTATGATTGGGCGGATAAAAGTTTCAAGCTTGACCGCTTCTCGGCGATACATGTAATTTTCTTTTCCGGAATCAGAAAGAGTAGTCAACAGATTGGTAAGTTCTACCAGCCGATTGTTGGAAATTTTAATGTCCTCAATTTGTTTGCGCTGTTCTGTCGGCAGTTTAATTTTCATAAGCTCTTCCGTTGTCCATTTAATGTGAGTGAGCGGAGTGCGGAATTTATGGGTAATTATTGTGACGAACTCATATTTCAGCAAATCAGTTTCGCGGATTTTTCGCCAAACGAATACCCCGATGCCGACCGCGATTAGCGACGCCAATGACGGAATGAGCCATAAGGGAAATGCCGGATACCGAGCGGCAATAAAATTATTGGAGAAACTGATAAAAATAATGGAAAGACTCATTGCCACGACAGTCAAAGCGTAAAGAAATGCTCGTTTGGCTAAAATACGAATGTCCAGCAATTGATAGAAAAGCACGCCGTAGACAAACGGTACGGCATAAAAGAAAACAAAGAACAAGCCCCAATTCGGGTCAACTGGAATGTTAAAAACTAAAAGAACCGGAATGAACCCGATAGAGTATCCGAGGGTGAGAGCGAGAAAAAAATATTTGAGCCGATTTCTCATTACCGGGTCTCCCTGTTGATAGGCCCTGAACATCGCCAAAAGGAAATAGACGGGAATGATAAAATTGAAAATGACTCTCATTGCCCAATGATAGGCGCCGGCTTCGTAGTAATTTGGAAAATATAATTTCGGTGTTGAAGGCGCGAGAAAAGCGTCCGGTTGTAACAAGTAAAACAGCGTCAGAAAAATACCCGAAGCGTAAAAAAAAGCGATTAAGTAGCGTTTTTCGCGGGCTTTGCCGATAACCGAAAGCACGCAGTGGACATTAAACATAACGATAAAAATAATAGAAACGTTAAACATCAGCGCCGCCCGAGAAGAAAGCGGGTCGGTAAGATTAACTCCGATTACATGCGAAATGTAGAAAACCGATACCGAAAGCATTGTCAAGGCCAGAGTTGTATTCGCCACTTTTCGCGGATGTCCGAAATAAGTGAAAAGCGCCAAACCAAGCGAGACAATTGCCGAAAGGACTGAACCGATGTTGTGAATAAGGAGGCTAAGATTCATGTGGCAATTATAACACAACATTATTGGCTTATAAAAAAACCCCCGTCCAAACGGGGGTATGAGATTGGTCGGTTGGCGATTATTTATTTTCCAACCGAAGGATGAAGGATGTCAGACATCCGTAAAATTCTTTTTGCGGCTCTTCACTTGCCCAAGAAAATTTTGATGTATTTCTTGTTTCAATGGGCGAGAGCGATGCCGAGGATTTTTTTGGCGCCGGCGCGGCGCAAGGTTTTCCGCGCTTCGCTTAAAGTGGCGCCGGTGGTGGCTACATCGTCAACGACGATAATGTTGCGGCCGAGAGGGCTTTCACTGACCGCGAAAGCGCCGCGCAGATTTTTCAGGCGGCTGGCGCGCGAATCGGATTTGGTTTGGCTGGGCGTGTCTTTAACTTTGATTAAGAGTTTTTTTCGGATTTCAAAAATTCCATTTATGTCCAATTTTGCCAATTCGTCCAGCAGAATTTCACATTGATTGAAACCGCGTTCCCGATGGCGTTTTTTGGAAAGGGGAATGGGAACAATTAGCGGCTGGGAAAAATTTTCGAAAATTTCCCGTTCGCTAAGTTCCGCCGTCAATTCGTCAAACAAACATTCGGCGAGCAAGGCGGCAATTAGCGCATTGCCGCGGTATTTGAGCTCCCAAATTGCCGTTCTGACCAATGGGTCGCAGTAATCAAAAAAAGCGATCAGTTCTTCACGGCCGTTTAGCTCGCGGGAATGTTTGGCGCGGCCAGCAAAGCCGGCCGCGCCCATTTTTTCCAGTTCCGCCACTGCCGGCGCTTTCGGCAGGAAAAAATCCAGAAGCCAATTCAGCCATTTTCTAAGCATACCGATATCATATCTTGAATTACGCAACGACTCCAAGAACACCAGATTCGTTAAGGCAAAACTCGTTGGCAGTGTTTCTTGAAAATTGAATTCGGGAGCAGGGAATTTTTAAAATAATGTGATACAATAACTCAAACTATGGCATTTTTTTCAAAAATTTTCAGCAGTGTGATAGGCGGTAGTGTTGGCAAAACAAGCGTTATTGGCGTTGATGTCGGTTCTTCGGCGCTGAAAATCGTGGAGCTTAGAGAAAAAGGCGGCCGGGCGGTGCTTGGCACTTACGGCGCATTGGCGCTCGGTCCTTACGCTAATGTTTCCGTCGGCCAAGTGACCAGATTGCCCAATGAAAAAATTGCCGAAGCGTTGCGCGATGTTTTGCGCGAAGCCAACGCTTCCAGCAAAGTTTGCAGTTTTGCCATTCCCTTGTCAACCAGTTTACTATCGCTGATTGAAATGCCGGTTTTGGACCAAAAACAATTGCCGCAAATGGTGCCGATTGAAGCCAGGAAATATATTCCAGTGCCGATGAGTGATGTGACATTGGATTGGTGGGTGATACCAAAGAACGAACGGGAAGCGACTGTCAATCCAGCTGACCCGGCCGCCAAAATTCAGAAAGTCAAACTGGCGGATATTCTTTTGGTGGTGATTCAAAACGCCGCCCTCAATAATTATCGGGAAATTGTCAGGTTGACCGGTTTAGATGTTTCCTTTTTTGAGGTTGAAGCGTTCAGCACTATCCGAGCGGTGATGAATAGGGAGACAGCGCCGGTGATGATTTTTGATATGGGCGCCGGCGCCACCAAACTTTACATTGTGGAAATAGGCATCGTTAGAATTTCCCACACCATCAATCGCGGTTCGCAAGACATTACCATGGCTTTGGCCCAATCGCTCGATATCACTGTGGCCGAGGCGGAAAAATTAAAACGGGACAAAGGATTAATCGCCGAGGGTAATGCCGGTACCGCCGAAACAGCATCGATAATTTTGAGCTATATTTTTGCCGAGGCCAATCGGGTGTTGGTCGGTTATCAAAGGAAAAGCGGTAAAGTGGTGCGGCGGGTGATTTTGACCGGCGGCGGTTCAGTGTTGAAGGGGATTTTGCCATTCGCCAAACAAAATTTGGAATCGGAAGTGGAATTGGCCGACCCATTTGCCAAAGTAGACGCGCCGGCTTTTCTCCAAGGCGTGCTCAAAGATGCTGGTCCCCAATTTACTGTCGCTCTCGGCGTTGCTCTGCGCCAGTTGCAAGAGTTGGGGTAGCATTGCGGTAATAAGGGAGGTATAATATATAGGAATATGGACAGCAAGTTTCAACAATCATTCATTCCTAAAGAATCGTTGGGCAGCGGGATGAATTTTCGCGTCGGGCAAGGACTGGGAATTTTTCCGCTTACTGCCATCGTGATTTTTTTGATTTCCGCCGGCGCTTTCGGAGTGGTCTATCTTTATAAACAATCCGTGGCCAAAGAAATTTCTACACTGGACGCCGATTTGGCGCGGACGCGGGAAGTTTTCCAACCGGCGACTATTGCTGAATTCAAAAAATTAAGCAATCGTTTGTCGGTGGCCGACAAACTGCTTAATAATCACACCGCCCTCTCGCAAGTTTTTGGCGTTTTGGAGGCAGCAACGCTTAAGTCGGTTTATTTCAACAGTTTTTACTTAGCCGGCGCTGACAAAGGATTTTCGCTGGTCTTGAAAGGCGTTGCCAAAAATTTCAGCTCGGTGGCTTCGCAGTCGGATGTTTTCGGCAAGGACCAAATGATCAAGAACCCGATTTTTTCCAATCTTAACTTAGACCAAAGGGGCAATGTGGTCTTTGATATTACCGCCTCGGTCGATCCGGCGCTTTTATATTACAAAAACAACCTTGGCCGAGCTAATCAATGAAAAATATTATCTCTTTGATTTTAATAGCGGCGGCGGTTTGGATTTTTTGGAGTTATACCGACCCGATTTACAAAGAAACCAAGGGACTCAAGGAAATCAGAACCGATTACAAAACCAAACTGGCGCAAGCCAATGAGTTTCGGCAAAAGTATGAGAATCTCGCCGCCGAATATCAAAGTTTTTCCGAAACTGACATCACTCGTCTTTCGCGGCTGGTGCCTGACACGGTGGCCACGGTGCGTTTAGTGATGGATGTTAGTGACATCGCTGCTAAACAGAACTTGCTCATTAAAAATATTAAAATCAGCGAGCCAGCTAAGGAAACGGGAGCCGATTTAACGCCCGGAGCGATTCGCCTCGGCGCAACCGACCAGGATTTTAACAGCATCGATTTAAATTTTTCGGTAACCGGCAGTTATGAGCGGTTTGTCGCGTTTCTCCAAGATTTGGAGAGAAGCTTGAGGATTTTAGATGTGACCGAAATAAAATTCGCGGCGACTGATTCCGCCAAAGGAGATAGTGATAGTTATGATTTCAATCTGGGCCTAAGGTCTTACTGGTTAAAATAACTTATGCATCAGAATAAATCGAAAAAAAATAAAATGTTGATTCTTGCCGCGGTGGTAATTGTTGCCGCTTTCATCGGTTACTCGCTGTTTTTAACCGACCGGACCGACAATTTGGCTTTGGTTTCGCCGCAAGGCGTGAATCAGAGCCAAACGGCGCGTGATTTGCTTGTCTTATTTGCCGAGTTGTCAGCGTTTGATTTGAATCCGGCTGTTTTGAGTAATCCGGCTTTTGTCTCGCTTGAGGATTTCTCGCGGGAAATTCCCAGTGAGCCGGCGGGTCGAACCAATCCATTCGTTCCGATTTAGTTTTAGTTTTTTGATTTTTTCCATGGGCATTTTAGAAATGTTGGTCAAAAAAAATATCATTGCCGACGAAGATGTGTTGGCAATCAAGAAAGAACTGAAAAAAACGGGCGCTAAACTGGATGAAGTTTTGCAAAATCGCGGCGTGACGCTAACTGACCTTTTGGCGATTAAGGCAGGATTTTACGGTTTGTCGGTAAAGGTCCTGGACAATCAAGGTATTCCCTTTGAAGTTTTGCGTTATGTGCCGGAAGAGTCGGCGACTCATTACAAATTCGCTCCTCTTGGCATTGTCGACGGTGCTTTGGAAATTGGCATGGTGGAGCCGGACAACATTGAAGCGCGCGACGCCCTGAATTTTATTTCTTCAAAAGTGGGCATACCCTATAAGGCCTATTTAATTTCTCAAGCCGATTTTGAAAAAATTGCCCAGATGTATAAAGGGTTGTCCGGCGAAGTGTCGCAGGCCTTGACTGAATTAGAAACGGAATTGGCCGGCGACCAGATGGAATTGGCGGAGACCAGAGTCGAATCGGGTAAAGATGGCGAAAGTAGCACCAGAATCGTCGAGGATGCGCCGGTGACGAAAATTGTTGCCACCATTCTTCACTATGCCGTGGAAGGCAGCGCTTCCGATATTCACATTGAACATTTGGGTGAGAAGATACGGGTCCGTTTCCGAGTGGACGGCGTCTTGAATACCAGTTTAATTTTACCAGCCCAAGTTCACTCGGCGGTAGTGGCCCGGGTAAAAATTCTTTCCAATATGCGCTTGGATGAAAAACGGAAACCGCAGGATGGACGATTCAGCGCTCGCATCAGCGGCCGCAAAATTGATTTTCGCGTTTCTACTTTTCCGGCTTATTACGGCGAAAAGGTGGTGATGAGAATTTTGGATTCGGAAAGAGGCGTTAAGAGTTTGGAATCAATGGGTTTGTCGACTCGCAATCTCCAGCTGATTCGCGCCGCGATTCAGCGGCCTTACGGCATGGTTCTGATTTCTGGTCCTACTGGTTCGGGTAAGTCCACGACTCTTTATTCTATGTTGAAAGAAGTGGACAAGGAAACGAAAAATGTCTTGAGCTTGGAGGATCCGGTGGAATACAACATTCCCGGTATGAGCCAGTCGCAGGTTAGGCCGGAAATCGGTTACACTTTCGCTAATGGCTTGCGCACTACTTTGCGCCAAGACCCGGATGTCATTATGGTTGGCGAGATTCGCGACAAAGAAACTGCCGGTCTGGCGATTCAGGCGGCGCTGACCGGCCACCTGGTTTTCTCCACCATTCACACCAACAATGCCATTGGCGTCATTCCTCGTTTGTTGGATATGGAGGTTGATCCTTACTTGATTCCTCCGACCTTGATTTTGGCGATTGCCCAGCGCTTGGTAAAAACCATTTGTCCTAATTCCGGCAAACCAATTCCAGTAGAAGGCAGTATCAAGTTAATGGTGGAAAAGCAATTTGCTGATTTGCCGGCGCAGTATCGTTCTCAAATTCCCATCGGCAAAGATGTGTTGGGGGCAATACCATCGCCGGAATGTCCCAAGGGTACGCATGGCCGGACGGCGGTAATGGAGGTTTTGGAAATGAACCATGATCTGGAAGCGGCGATTTTGAAAGGCGTCAGCGAAGCGGAGATGTTCAAAATTGCTCGGGCTCAAGGCATGTTGACGATGAAAGAAGACGCACTGGTCAAGTCCTTCCGTCACGAAATTCCCTTTGAGGAGGTAAATGAGTTATAATAAAGACATTCAAAATGTAAATATCAAAATGAAAAATGACAATGTAAAATAAAAAGTTTTGATTTTTTAACTTTAAATTAAATAATGTGGCAGAAGAGAAAAAAGAAAAAGTGCTCATTGTGGACGATGACAAGTTTCTTTTGAGCATGTATGCCGTCAAGTTCAAGAACCGCGGTTTTGAGGTGGACACGGCGCTAAGTGGGGCGGAAGCTCTAAGTAAACTTCAAAGTGATAAAGTGCCGGGTATTATTATTCTGGACTTGATTATGCCTGGTATGGACGGCCATGAATTTATGGCGAAAGTTCGGGAACAAAAGCTGGCGCCGAAAGCGACAGTGGTTGTTTTGACCAATCAAGGCCAGCCGGAAGATATTGAAAAAGCCAAAAAATACAATATCCAAGGTTACATCGTCAAAGCCAGCACTATTCCGTCGGAGGTGTTGGAGGAGGTAATGAAGATGCACCAAAGAAAAAACAATTGAAAATTGAAAATTGAAAAATCAAAAATTAAAATGACAATTTAAAATCTTCCATTTTGATATTTACATTTTTAATATATGGATTACGCCAAAGAACTTGAACAATTAATCACGACTGTTATTAAAGAAGGCGGTTCGGATTTGCACCTTGCCGCAGGCCGCCACCCAACCATTCGGGTGGCAGGCGCGCTAATTCCACTTCTGAAGCATAGAGTGCTTTCCAAAGAAGACACCTTAGGTTTTGTCACCGAACTTTTAACGCCGGAGAACAAGAAACGGTTTTTGGAGACGAAAGAAATAGATTTTTCTTATAGTTATAAAGACCAAGCGCGTTTTCGCGGCAACGGTTATTTTCAGCAGGGAGCGGTTGGCTTCGCCTTGAGATTGATTCCCAGAAAAATTAGGACATTGGAAGAATTGAATTTGCCGCCGATCCTCGCCACTTTTGCTGAAAAACAACAAGGTTTTTTCTTGGTGGTGGGTCCCGTTGGGCACGGCAAGACGACAACTTTGGCGGCGCTCATTGACCTCATTAATAGCGCTCGGTCGGAGCATATTATTACTATTGAAGACCCGATTGAATATATTTTTGAAGAAAAACATTCCATTATTGACCAGCGGGAAGTGAAGATTGACACCAAAGATTTTCAGACGGCTTTGACGGCGATGTTTCGGGAGGATGTGAATGTTGTGATGATTGGCGAAATGCGCGAGTCGGAAACCATCACTGCCGCTGTTACCGCCGCCGAGACCGGCCATTTCGTCCTTTCCACTTTGCATACCAACAATGCCGCCCAAACGATTGATAGAATCATTGATTCTTTTCAGGCCGATCAACAGGGGCAGATTCGTCTCCAACTTTCCGAGACCTTGACTGGTATTTTTTCTCAACGTCTGGTGCCGCGAATTTCCGGCGGTTTAATCCCGGCTTACGAGCTTTTAATCGCTAATAGCGCGATCGCGAATTTGATTCGCGAAAGACGCACCCATGAAATCAATACTGTCATTGAAACCGGTTTGGAGCAGGGAATGATTGATATCAACCGGTCGCTGATTGACCTTGTTCGGCGCAATGAAATCACCGTTGCCGACGCTTACCGTTATACCACCAACCCGAGGTCGTTGGAAAGAATGATGTAGTAGCAGAAATTTTCCAATTACTAATTTCTAATGTCTAACCAACTTTCAATGACAAAATTCCTAATTAGACATTTGAGTATTAGATATTAATTAGAAATTAGTTATTAGGAATTAGAAATTTTAGACTATGCTTTTCAAATACCAAGCGATAAATCAAAATGGCCAGCCGGAGCAGGGTGACATTGAAGCGATCAATGTGGAAGTGGCAATCTCGTCGCTTCAGCGGCGCGGCCTTACCCTCTCTAAAATCACGCCAGCCGAGAGCGATTCATTATTTGCCAAGAATATTTCTTTTTTGAATCATGTTTCCAATAAGGATGTGGTGATGCTGTCGCGTCAAATGTCTACGCTTTTTGAGGCGCAGGTTTCGGCGTTGCGGATTTTCCGGCTCTTGTCGGCCGAGGCGGAAAAGCCGGTGATCAGAAAAACTTTGAGCGCCGTTGCTGACGATTTGCAGAGCGGCAGTTCTATCGCTAAAGCGTTGGCTAAACACCCGAAAGTCTTTTCTGAATTTTATGTCAGTATGGTTCGGGTTGGCGAGGAGACCGGTAAATTGGACCAGACGCTTTCCTATCTGGCTGATTATCTGGACCGTTCTTACGAGGTGACTTCCAAAGCCAAGAACGCCATGATTTACCCGGCTTTCGTTGTCGTTGTCTTTATCGGCGTGATGGTTTTAATGCTGACCAAGATTATTCCCAGCCTCACGGTGATTTTGAAAGAATCGGGGCAAGATATTCCGATTTACACTAAGGCGGTGATTTTTGTGAGCGATTTTTTGGTCAATTATGGCTTATTCCTTTTGCTGGGAGTCATTGCCGGCGCGGCGGTGTTGTGGCGGATGACTCGGACACCGTCTGGGCGATTTGCACTTTCCCAGTTTAAACTAAAAATACCCTACATCGGCGATCTTTACCGGAAACTTTATCTTTCCCGCCTTGCCGACAATTTACATACCATGTTGGCTAGCGCCATCCCGATTGTCAGGGCGTTAGAAATTACTTCTTCGGTAGTCGGTGACGAGGTCTACCAGGCCATTCTCTTGGAAGTGACCGATTTGGTCAAAAGTGGCAGCGCGCTCTCGGATGCGATGTCGCGTTACCCGGAGATTCCTGGCATTCTGGTTCAGATGTCTAAAGTTGGCGAGGAATCGGGCGAACTTGGCAATGTTTTAAAGACCTTGGCGAAATTTTATCAACGGGAGGTGACCAATGCGGTGGACACAATGATTGGTCTGATTGAACCGGCAATGATTATCGCTTTGGCGGTCGGCGTCGGTTTCCTCTTGACCGCGGTTTTGATGCCGATTTACAATATAGCGGGAGGAATCCAATGAAAATAAAAGTTGAAAAATCAAAAATTAAAATGACAATTTAAAATCTTAAAATTTTCCATTTTGATGTTTACGTTTTCCATTTCTTAATTATCCCCACCCCCATTTGCTATTTGGCACGGTTTGGTATAATGAAAAGGTCGAAACAATTAATAGTTTTTATTTTTATTCAATGAAAACAAAAGGTTTTACGCTTATTGAACTTTTGGTGGTTATCGCCATCATCGGTATCTTGGCGTCAGTCGTGCTTGCCAGTTTGAATACGGCTCGAGGCAAGGCAAAAGGCGCGGCTTTCAAAGCGGAAATGGCTTCAATGAGGGCCAATCTTATCAATGTTTGTGATAGTGTGGCGATAGTAGCAGCTACTGATATGCCGGCGGTTGGCACTCATGCGTTGGGCTCTATTATTTCCCAAAGCTGCGGTTCAACTGGCTCGGCGACATTTGATGTTACCATTGCGGCCAATAACGGAATTACTTGTTCTGCCCAAATAACACAGAATGCCATAACTTATACCGGCGCTTGTCAGTAAGATTATTTTTCGACTGAATTCTCAAAACTTGCCCCTATATTATTAACAGGGGCGGGTTTTGTTTTTGGCGAAAGAAGGTATAATGGCGACATGAAGAAAGGGTTTACATTAGTAGAGCTTCTGGTAGTAATCGCGATTATCGCGATTTTGACTTCCATCGTAACGGCAAATTTAAGCTCGGCGCGGCAGAAAGCGCGCGATACCAAGCGAGTATCGGACATTAAACAACTCCAACTGGCTCTGGCGCTCTACGCTGACGCCAATAGCAATCGTTATCCAGCGGCGCTCGCTTCGCTCGCGCCGATTTATATTCAGGTAATTCCGATGCCGCCTGGCGGTACCAGTCAAACCACTTATTCATACGCGGCGCTCGGTTCCGGCGCTTCTTGCACTAGCTACCATCTCGGTGTTTTATTGGAAGTGTCGGGTAATGCTTCTTTGTTAGATGACAGCGACGCGGCAGCGGTCTGGACGACTTGCTCCGGCTCGGCCGCCGATTTTTCCGGCGCCGATACCGGAGGTATCAATGTTTGTTTTATCACCGGCGCCACCGCCAATTGTTTTGATGTCAAACCCTAACCCTTTTTGTTAGATGTACTGTGGATATCAGATATCCACAAACACTATTTCGTTTTAAAATACAAGATAAACTTATGCGAAAACAACCTTACACTGTTGGGTCTTATATTCATGTGATAAAAAGGGGAAGTCGCGGTTTATCAATTGTTAGAGATAACAATGATCGTTGGCGATTTTTGTTAATGTTGCGTCATTTTAATGACAGCTTCAATTCTCTCAATTGGTTTAGAGATATTGTTGATGCTAAAATATCCAACTCCATGATTCGTCCAGATTATTGGCCGAAACAAAATAAAATTGTAAAAATTCTTGGTTTTTGTTTGGTTGAAAACCACTTTCATCTTTTGTTGCAAGAAATAGTTGACGGCGGCGTTGCTAAATTTATGCAAAGGCTTGGAATTGGAATGGCGAATCATTTTAACCAGAAATACAATGAGAAAGGGTGTTTATTTCAAGGAGCATACCGTTCGAGAACTGTGGATGGTGATAATTATCTTCGTTATGTGAGCGCTTATATTATGGTTAAGAATTCTCTTGAACTTTACCCAAAGGGTGGCCTAGTTGCCGCAGCAGAAAATTTTGATGAAGCGTTTCAATGGGCATCATCCTATCCATTTTGTAGTTTAGGTGATTATGTTGGTGATAGAAATTCACTAATAGTTGATAGAGACATTTTGGGAGAAATTTTTACTCCGAGTGAATTCAAATTTTTTTCCAAAGATTTTATTGAAGGCTTTTTGCAACAACAAAAAGGAGTAAATAATGAAAATAAAAAATTGAAACATTTTATGGACGGAATAATGCCCTCGGTTATTTTTGAGTAACCGAAGTTTTGTGGATATCAGATATCCATCAGGGTGTATTTTGGCAACATCTGATTTTGGCGCTATACTTGTTGCCATGAAAATTTTAGATGGGAAAATCATTAGGGATGAGATTTTGGCGCGGTTGAAAACGGAATTTGCCAAGTTCCCGACGCCGTCGCGCTTGGCGGTTATTCAAATTGGTGAATGTGACGATTCTACCGCTTATATCCGTCAAAAAAAAATTTTTGCCGATAAAATCGGTGCGACAATAGAACATATTAAATTTCCGGAAAATTGCTCATCGGAAGAAATTATAGAAAAAATCGGCGTTCTTAATGCTGACAACGGTGTTCACGGCATCATTGTTCAACTGTCTTTGCCGAAGGATTTTAACACCGACGAAATTATTGAAGCAATCAATCCCAACAAAGATATAGACGGTCTGACGGCGAAAAATTTGCGTCGGTTTTTGGTAGGGGATTTAGACGGCTTAATTCCAGCGACGGCCCGAGGTATTTTGAGGTTGTTGGACTATTACCAAATTCCCATTGCTGGCCAGCGAGCGACGATAATCGGTCGTTCGCTTTTGGTTGGCAAGCCGGCGGCGCTGGCGCTCTTGGCGCGCGGCGCGACGGTGACAATTTGTCACCGCCAGACGAAAAATCTTGCCGCCATTGCCAAAGAAGCTGATATCTTAATAACCGCCGCCGGTCAAAACAATTTGGTCGGCAAAGAATTCGTTTCGTCCGGTCAAACGGTGATTGATGTCGGTAATGATGTGGACTCGGTGGCGGTTAAAGATATGGTGGGGGCGCTGACGCCGACACCCGGCGGTGTCGGCCCGATGACCGTCGCCTGTCTCTTTGAAAATTTATTAAAAGCGCGTATAATTAAAAGTCTAAAATAAAGCGAGGTAAAACCTAAGAATTTTTATCCGCGTCGGAGCCCATCAGCAGATGGGTTAAGCGGGAAAAATTATTAGGTTTTGCCGAAGCCAAATAACTTATTAAGTAACTTAATTTTATGGATGACAAAAATTGTTGCAGTGGACGAATGAGAACTTGGTTGACGGTTTTGATTATCGCCGCGGCCGTGTTTTTTGCAGCCAAAGCAATTAAGGAATTAAAAACAATTGGTTTTGTTGGAAAAGAATTGTCGCCATCGGCTACTATTATGGTTTCTGGCGAGGGTGAAGTGTTGACCAAACCGGATATTGCTTCGTTTTCTTTCACGGTGGAAAAAGAATCATTAAATGTCGCTGAAGCCCAGTCGGGTTCGGCAAAAATCGTCAATGATATTTTAGCAGAGCTAAAAAAATTAGGGGTGGCTGACAAAGATGTTAAAACGCTCGGTTACAATATTTACCCGCGTTACGAATATGTGTCTGGAGGCGTGAGTTACGAATATTATCCAGTCAACGGTGGCAAGCGGGAGTTAGCCGGTTATGTCGTTAGTCAAACGATTGAAGTGAAAGTGCGCCAGATCGCCGATGCCGGCAAAATTATTTCCAGTATCGGAGAGATGGGCGCTGCTAATTTGAGCGGTCTTTCTTTCTCAGTGGACAAAGAAGAAGAATTTACAGCTGAAGCGCGTCAAGAGGCCATTGCCGATGCTCAAAGCAAGGCGAAGATTTTGGCAAAAGATTTGGGTGTGACTTTGGTGAGGATAACAAGTTTCTCCGAATCAAGCAATTACCCAGGTCCCATTTATTATACCAAATCCGCGGAAGCTTATGGCGCAGGCGGTGGGGTAACACCGGAAGTGCCGTCGGGAGAAAATCGCATCGTGTCCAATGTGACGCTGACTTACGAAATCAGGTGATTTTTTTGCGGAGTTGACTTCTTTTGGGGGTTGGAGTATTATTTCTCCGTAACCCCGGAGCGGGGTTTTTTAATAGAATCATGAAAATAGTTGAATATATAAAAGAAACTAAAAGTGAGATGAAACATGTCAGTTGGCCGACCCGCCGGCAGGCAATGGCTTTTACCGCAATTGTCATTGCCATTTCCGTTTTCGTGGCGATTCTGCTCGGTTTGTTTGATTACCTTTTTACTTTGGGAATTGAGAAATTTATTGCCTAGCGAAGCGAGTAAAATTCAGAATTTTAATTTTAGTTTTGAATTTCCGAGCGAGCGACGGCAATATGAGGTTTAACCGATTATTTTGCAATAACATGTCCAGACAAAACATCACGGGCGAGCGGCATTGGTACGCCATTCACACTTACGCCGGTTATGAAAACGCGGTAGTGCGCAATTTGAAACAGCGCATCGAGTCGTTGAGCATGACAGATAAGATTTTCAATGTGGTAGTGCCGACCGAGAAGAAAATAAAAATCAAAGCTGGCAAACGCATTGAGGACGAGGAAAAGATTTATCCTGGTTACATTTTGGTGGAGATGGTGGTAACCGATGATTCCTGGTATGTTGTCCGCAACACCCCGCGGGTAACCGGTTTCGTCGGTAGCGGCGTTCATCCGGTGCCGCTTGAAAAAAAAGAGATTGACGAATTGTTCCGTCGGATGAACGCCGCTACGCCCAAACACAACATTGATTTGGAACTTGACGACGCCGTAACAATTATTGACGGCCCATTTAAGGAATTGGATGGTAAGGTGTCGGAAGTAGACAATGAACGCGGTAAGGTTAAAGTGCTGGTATCGATGTTCGGCCGAGAGACACCCGTAGAGTTAGATTTTCTTCAAGTCAGGAAAATCTAAAATTTCTAATTACTAATTTCCAATTAAAAATATGAAAAAAATTGCGAGACAATTAAAAATGACAATTATTGGCGGCAAAGCAACGCCGGCACCGCCGATTGGTCCGGCTTTGGGTCAGGCAAAAGTAAACATTGGCGAATTTATCACCCGCTTCAACGAAGGCACGAAGAAAATGGTGGGCGAGTTGGTGCCGGTGGTGGTGACGGTCTATGAAGACAAAACTTTTGATTTAACTTTCAAAACCCCGCCAGCTAGTGCCTTGATTCTGAAAGCGGTCGGCAAAGACAAGGGTTCGGGCAAAAACGCGGTTAGCAAAGTTGGTTCCATTACCAAAGCCCAAGCGCGAGCTATCGCCGAGAAAAAATTACCCGACTTGACCGCCAACGACATTTCCGCCGCCGTGAGAATTATTGAGGGCTCGGCTCGGTCTATGGGGGTGGAGGTGAAGTAATAAGTTGGTGTCGGTGCTAACCTTAAGCTATAGCCACGAGTTAGCACATAGTGATTCTAAATTCAACCTCTCTGTATAAGTTGTAATGCAAAGAAAAAAGACAAATAGAAAAAAAGTTTTAGTGGCAATAAGTGGAGGGATGGACCCACTTCATATTGGGCATGTGCGTCTAATTAAAGCCGCCCAGAAGTTGGGAGACGAACTTATAATCATACTCAACAACGATAATTGGCTAAAGGACAAAAAGGGATTCGTTTTTATGCCGCAGCGGGAACGCAAAGAAATGTTAGAGTCTATATGTGGCGTTGACCGAGTTGTTTTTACTGACCACCAACCGGGTGAGTATTTTAAAGATCGAAGCGTTTGTCGGTTACTCAAAAAAATCCGCCCTCATATTTTTGCCAACGGCGGCGACCGCAAACCAGACGGAGATCCAGTGCCGGAAGTTGCCCTATGCGAAAAGTTGGGAATCGAAATAATCTATAATGTTGGCGAGGGCGGCAAGGTTCAATCTAGTTCGTGGCTGTTGGCAAAAGTGGCGCAAGCTAATAGAAAAAGTTAAAATTATCCGGTGCTGGAATACTTTATCGTCAAATACGGCTACTTCGCGCTTTTTGCCGGCTCCCTTTTGGAAGGGGAGCTGGTTCTTATTGTTGCCGGGTTCTTGGCGCACCTCGGCCTTTTCAACTGGCCGTGGGTGGTGGCGGTGGCTTTAGTCGGTACGATTGTCAGCGACCAATTTTATTTCTACCTTGGCCGAAAGCGCGGCCGGCAATTTTTGGAAAAGCGTCCGAAGTGGCAGTTGCGTTTGGAGAAAACGCAAACGCTTTTAGACAAACATCAGAATTTGATTTTAGTTGGTTTTCGCTTCCTCTACCAATTTCGGGCGATTATTCCTTTTGCTTTCGGTTTAAGTCCGATGAGAACGGAAAAGTTTTTGATTTGGAACATTGCCGGCGCGCTGGCCTGGACGGTTCTTTGGACTGGCGGCGGCTATTTTTTCGGCAACACCTTAGCGGCGCTTTTTACCGATTTCAAACGCTTCCAAACCGAAGCAGTTTACGGTATTATTATTCTGGCACTTTTGATTTGGCTGATATATTTCTTATGGAAAAAATTAAAATTTAAAAAACATGTTTAAGAAAACCATCAATTATTTTGACAAATTAGAAGACCGGGTACGTGCCAAGCTTTCCCGCCACCCGATTATCTATAGTTTTGTGGGTGGTGTCGCCATCGTGCTTTTTTGGCGCGGCGTTTGGATGATTGCCGACCAATATACTTTTATGACCGGCTTAGTATCGGTGATTTTAAGCGTTACCCTTTTGCTGATGACTGGTTTATTCGCTTCCTTTTTTGTTGGCGACACGATTATTATTTCCGGTTTGAAACGCGACAAAAAACTAACCGAAAAAACCGAAGCGGAAGTCAAAGAAGAACTGGCAACCCTGATTGAAGTTAAAGATGATTTGAAGGAAATCAAAGAAACTTTATCAGAAATCAAAGAAGCGGAAATCAAAAATCAAACTTCATAATCATAGTAATCATCATAAGGAATCGTCCAACCGACGGTTTCTTCTATTGAAGCATTTTCCATAATTTTTCGGAACAAGCGGATGGAATTGCCGTGGGCGGACAGAACGGCATTTTTATTTTCTAGGCGGATTTTTGCCAATAGGTCATCAATGAATGATTGGACTCTGGTTTCCACCATCGCGAAACTCTCGCCGCTGGGCGGTGCTTCAAAAAAACCGCGATGAATCAAGTTAAACTTTTCCTCGCCGTTTTTAGCGATAAATTCTTCGTGCGTCGAACCATTCAACTGGCCATAATTCCTTTCAATCATTCGGTTATCCTCAATAATTTCTCGGCAATCAGGATGATATTGGAGCACCGCTTTCAAAGTGTCTTTGGAGCGCTGAAGCGAAGTTTGATAAGCGATTCCAAAATTTTTATCTTTAAGTTTCTCGGCAATGATTTTCGCTTGTTGCCAACCAAGCTCGGTCAATGGCGGGTCGTCAAAACCGGTGAACCGCCGAGCGCGGTTGTAGGTCGTTTCACCGTGTCGAAAAATGTAGATTTTCACAATTATAAGGATTAAATTTCAAGCTCCAATATTCAAGTTCCAAACAATAATTAATAATTAAAATTTAAATTTTAAAATTTGTTTGGGATTTGGAACTTGGGATTTGGAACTTAACGAACTCCTCTTCAATCTTCAAGAGTTCGTTGTATTTTACCATTCGTTCCGGTTGCGCCGGCGCGCCGGCTTTAATAAACGGCGACGCTAGGCCAACCGCTAGGTGGGCGATTGAAGCGTCTAAGGTTTCGCCGGAGCGGTGGGAGACAATTATTTTAAAGCCGGCGCGCTCTGCCATTTTTGCCGTTTCTATTGTTTCGGTAATCGTGCCGATTTGATTCGGTTTGATGATAATGGCGTTAGCTAGTTTTTGTTCAATGCCGAGTTTGAGCCGTTTGGTATTGGTGGCGAATAAATCGTCGCCAACCAGCATAATTTTCTTGCCTAAAACAAATTCATTTCGCGAATTTGTTCGGCCGACCCGCTCACGCGGGTTTAGGCCCAGCTTTTCGGTAATAATTTTCCAATTTTCCAAATCGTCTTCGGCCAAAGGGTCCTCCAGCGACATTATTGGATATTTAGCCAGCCAATCTTCGTAAAGCGAAATGAGTTCCGCCGCCGATAGTTGCTGATTGTCTTTTTTCAAAAAATATTTTCCATCTCGTTCAAATTCGCCAGCCGCCGCATCCAAGGCGATTTTTGTTTCATCCGTCGTAACTTTAGCGGAGGCAGACCCAATTGCCTCCATGATTATTTCTATCGCCGCTTCGTTAGTCGTCAAAGGGGAAGCGAAACCGCCTTCATCACCGAGCGTGAGCGGCAAATTTCTCTCCACCAGAATTTTTTTGAGCGCCTGATAGATTTCCGTGCCGCGGCGCATTTTCTCGGCGAAGCTTATTGTCTCGCTGTCTAACGGCACAATCATAAACTCTTGAATATCGGTGGAGTTAGCGGCGTGTCGGCCGCCATTCAAAATATTAAACATCGGTGTCGGTATGGTTGGCTTGCCTATGCCGGCCAGTTCCGCGAAATATTGCCAAAGTTTTTGCTGCCGGCTTTGGGCATTGGCTTTGGCGAAAGCCAGCGAGCTGGCAAGCATCGCGTTCGCTCCCAGCCGGCTTTTATTTTCCGTACCGTCTTCCTCGATCAATAGCTGGTCAAAATTTTTTTGTTCCAGTTCCAAACCGCTTATTATTTTAGCGATTTTTTCATTGATATTGGCCACCGCTTTCAGAACACCCTTGCCGTTATAACGGGTCGGATCGTCGTCGCGCAATTCCAGCGCTTCAAATTGGCCGGTGGAGGCGCCGCTGGGAACGGAGCTGACGCCGTTGGTGCCGTCGGAGAGCGAGAGCACAGCTTCTACTGTCGGCTCACCGCGCGAGTCCAAAATTTCTCGGGCCTGAATTCTTTGAATTGTCGCCATACTTATATTATACTGGCTTTGATGAAAATTATCACCCACAACGGGACATTTCACGCTGACGATGTTTTTGGCGTGGCTGCTCTGCTTTTGCGTTTCAAGGATGAACATAAAGAACCAAAAATCATCCGCACTCGAGATCCGGCGACAATCAAAACCGGCGATATTGTTTTGGATGTTGGCAGTGAATATAACGAAGGGCGAAATCGTTTTGACCATCATCAAATCGGTGGGGCGGGCAAAAGAACTAACAGCGTACCTTACGCCAGTTTTGGTTTGATTTGGAAAAAATTTGGCGCGGTTGTTGCCGGCAATAAAGCAGCGGCGGAGCTGGTAGACAAAAATTTAGTTCAATTTATTGACGCTGCCGATAATGGTGACGGAGAATTGAAACCATTCAAGTCCGATGTTTTACCCTATACCATTAAGCGGGCGATTGATGTTTTCAATCCCGACTGGCGCGATGAACGGCAGGATTTTGATGGCTGGTTTTTTCAGGCAGTTAATTTTGCCGCCGGTATTTTGAAAAGAGAAGTTGAATTTGCTCAAGCAATTTTGGAAAGTCGGCAAGTGATAGACCGGGTCTACAAAAATTCCGCCGACAAAAGAATTATCGTCTTGGAAAAAGAATATCAATGGGAAAATTATTTGAATAAATATCCTGAGCCGCTGTTTGTCGTTGTGCCTCGTTTGGGAGAAGGCGATAAAATGATTTGGCGAACCGGTGCCATCAGAGATAATCTAGGTTCTTTCATTAATCGCAGAAGTTTTCCAGTTGCCTGGGCGGGCAAAAGAGAAAAAGAGCTGGCGGAAATTACCGGCGTGTCAGACGCCTTGTTTTGTCACAATAAGCTTTTTGTCGCTTACGCTAAATCCAAAGAAGGCGCGCTCGCGCTCGCTAAACTCGCGCTCGCATGTTAATTGACGAAATAAAAATCCACCTGAAAGCCGGCAAAGGCGGTTCTGGCGTGGTTCGCTGGCGACACGAAAAAGGCAAAGAATTGGCTGGTCCGGGCGGCGGCAATGGCGGTAAAGGTGGCGATGTTTTTGCCCGGGCGATTCGCGACATTGGCGGTTTGGCAAGCTACCGTCATATTAAGGAACTTTCGGCCGGCCGGGGCGGCGACGGCGAAAATTTCGGCCGGCACGGCAAGAACGGCGCCGATTTATTTTTAGCAGTGCCGATTGGTTCGGTTTTGACCAATGCTGATACGCGCGAGCGATTCGAGCTTTTGCGTGAAGGCGAGACGGTAAAAATTTTACAGGGCGGCCGCGGCGGTTTGGGCAATGAATATTTCAAAACCTCTTTTAACACCTCGCCGCGCCAAAGCACTTTGGGCGGTGTCGGTGAAGCGGCTGATTTTTCCATTGAGCTTCAATTATTCGCCGATGCTGGTTTAATCGGTTTGCCCAATGCCGGCAAATCGTCGCTGTTGAACGCTCTGTCAGCGGCTCGTGCCAAAGTCGGCGATTATCCATTTACAACCTTGGAGCCCAATCTCGGCGCTTTGCACAGCTTTATTCTTGCGGATATTCCAGGACTTATTGAGGGTGCATCAGAAGGAAAGGGACTGGGTCACAAATTCTTACGTCATATTCGCCGGACGAAAATTTTGCTTCACTGTATTTCTTTGGAGAATCCCGCCCGACCGGATGATTCCAGTTCCCGCCAGAATGACCTTGTCGGGCTGGGTTCGGGCGGGGAAGATATTACCGCGGTTTGGCAAACCATCCGCGAGGAATTGAAAAAATATGACCAGGATCTTTTAAATAAAAAAGAAATTATCATTTTAACAAAGACTGATTTAGTTGACGCTTCCTCAAGCAAAAAAGCCGAAAAATCGGCGAAAAAACTCTGCCCCGTCGTTTTTGCCGTTTCCATTTTGGACGAACAATCAATTAAAAACTTTTCCGACTCACTTGTGAAAATTCTGCGGGAGTTGTAAGCTATTGCCAATGAACTATTCTTCGACCATTGGACTAGAAATCCATGCGGAATTGAAAACCACGACTAAGATGTTCTGCAATTCCAAAAATGATCCCGATGAGACCCGTTCCAATGTCAATACTTGTCCGGTTTGTCTGGGTCACCCGGGTACCTTGCCGGTGATCAATAAGGAAGCGTTCAAACATGTTCTTAAAGTAGGACTCGCGCTTGGCGGTAAGTTGGCCGATTTTACCGAGTTCGATCGGAAAAATTATTTTTATCCTGATATTCCGAAAGGATATCAAATAAGTCAGTATAAATATCCGCTTGTTTCTGACGGAGAATTAAATGGTGTGAAAATCACAAGGGTCCATCTTGAAGAAGATACGGGCACATCTTTACACGAAGAAGGGGACTATTCGCTTGTTGATTTCAATCGGGCAGGTGTGCCGTTGATGGAATTGGTGACCGAGCCGGTGATTCATTCAGCGAAAGAAGCCGCTGATTTTGCGCGCGAGTTGCAATTGCTTTTGCGTTACCTCGAAGTGTCCGACGCCAACATGGAAAAAGGGGAGATGAGGGTGGAAGCGAATATTAGTATAACACCCAACACCCAACACCCAACACCCAACAACTTAGGAACGAAGGTGGAAGTCAAAAATCTTAATTCTTTCAAGGCGGTAGAGCAAGCGATTGGCTATGAAATAAAAAGACAGGTGGGAATTTTGGAGCGGGGAGAAAAGGTGATACAAGAAACGCGCGGTTGGGATGACGATAAAGATGAAACGTTTTCCCAAAGGCAAAAAGAGGAATCGCATGATTACCGGTATTTTCCCGAGCCGGATATTCCCAAATTGAAATTAAGCGAATTGCCGGAATTTAATGTTGCAACGCTTAAAAAAGAACTGCCGGAATTGCCCTGGATAAAGAGGGAACGTTACCTCAGGGATTTTAGCATTAAGAGTAACGACATAGAGATTTTTGTTCAGGATAGAAAGCTGGCGGGTTTTTTTGAAGCTACCGCTAATATTTTAGGTGAAAAAAAGTTAATTCAATTGGCGGCAAATTACATTATCAACGACGGCGTTGACGAAAAAGTTCCGCCGGCCGCTTTCGCGGAACTGATTATGATGATTAACAAGGGTAAATTATCTTCACGCGGCGCTAAAGACATTTTGGCGGTGATGTTTCAAAAGGGCGGTTTGCCAGCCGAGATTGCCCGAACTCTTGGCTTACTTCAGAAAAATGATGAAAAAACTTTAGTAAAAATCGTTCAACAAGCTATTGACGATAACCCAAAAGTTGTTGTTGAGTATAAATCTGGAAAGACCGCTGCTCTAGAGTTTTTAGTGGGGCAGGGAATGAAAATGTCTAAAGGTTCGGCTAATCCCGCCGCTCTTCGCAAATTATTTGTGAAACAGCTCTAATCTAAAATTTTTTAGAAAGGGTGTGAAACACTAGAAAAGCCACAATTTGAGCCAAAAAACTCATCTCGGTTAGCCGAGATGTTGTTTTATAACAAATTTTATTCGCATTTGCCAAATTCTTTTTTGGCCAGACATTTCTTCGCCGCAATATCAAAATTTTTTCTACCCTTTCCCTTTTGAAAAAGGGAAATTAAAATCTACCTTTGTGATTGAGGATATCAGATATCAACAAAATGTGGATATCTGATATCCATCTCACAACAAATTAGTTGAAGGCGTATATCGAGCGGGGGCTTGCGAGTCCCGCCACGGCGGGGAGAGCACGAGGAACCCCGCTTAGCGGGATATCCGTGCTTCAAGAAAACACCTGCCGAAAAAGAATTTGGCAATCTTTAAACTTTAAAATTTCTAACCATCTCGGATAGCCGAGATGGCTTTATTTATCCACAGCTTTATTAGCCATCTCGGCTCGGATTTTTGGTATAATTTGATTAAATAAATGCCTAAAAACGAATTTATTCTAGCGGGAAAAAAATTCATTACTTCTAAAAAAGCAGCTTTGCTTTTTGGCTATACCCAAGATTACGTTGGTCAGCTTTGCCGCGGTGGAAAAGTAGACGCTCGACGCATCGGCCGAACTTGGTATGTTTGCGAGAAATCTATTTTAGAGCATAAAAAACTATATGGCGCGCCAGCGCGAAAAAAGGAGGAAATAGCCCCTAAAGAAATCAAAAAGGTGCCGGTAGTCGGTGGAGGAGCTTTACCAATTAAGTCAACGGCACCGAAAATCGGTTTTGACAGGACGAGCGGACCGATAATTCCAATTATTAGAGAAGTCCCGGCTGTTGGCGAACTTAAATACGAAAAAGAAACGCTGCCGTTTCTGCCGGAAATCGGGCGCGCTGATTTTACCGCGCCCAAAAAAGTCGTCAGCCAGTTTTTCAAAAAGTCGCTTGGTTTTGTTTTGGCGCTTGTCTTGGTGGTGGGCGGTTACGCCAATCGCACCGAAATTGTTGCCGAAGCGGCGCGAGGTTTTCGCGCCGCGCAGGACAAAGTAGTGGCGACAATTCAAAAGATTCAAAGGCTTCGCCTTGCGGAAGTCCGCAAGGCGAAGCCTTTAGGTTTTATTTTTGACCAAAAACCAAAACTTTCTTGGGTTGATTCCAAAATCAACGCCGAGCAAGTGGCGAAAATTTTCGGTTCAACCGGTTTTGTTGATGGCGACAAATTAGTCCAAGCGGTTTCGGGTGCAGTGAAATTGGCGAGCTTTGATTATTTTGAAAACTTAGTGTCGGTGCCGAAAATTTACTCGGAGGAATATATCGCTTCGGAAAAACTTCTCGCGCTGGTAGAAAAAGTTTTGCCGGATAAACAACGGATAGCTCTAGAGTCAGTTGCTAAAACTACCTACAATGAGTTGCATCCGATTTTCCAAAAAACCAGTCGGTTTATCGCTTCGCTCTTTGGTAAACAGACCAATGTTTATCTTGCCGTGGATAATTCACAAACGTCAGCAAAAATTTCTACTAATGCAACCACCACGGTCCAAACTAAAACTGTTGTCTTAAGCCCGCGTAATGTTATTCAGGAGATCACTAAAAATATTTCTTATGTTGGCATTTCGCGCGAAGAGTTTGAAAGTCGGCTTCGGGATATCGCCGCTAAGTTTTTCTCCGAGACCTCGCGGCTGTCCACTGCCACCGCCAGCAATAACACTTACATTAACAATGTCTATAATACCGTTGCTGGCAGCAACAATCTTGACATGCTTCACAAGGTAACCATCAGTGATTCTTCCATTTTCACCGGTGGTACGGTTACCGGCTCTACCATTACCGATTCACCGATTAGCGGTTCTACCGGTTCGTTTACTACTCTTTCCGCTTCCGGCGATACCTCGTTGGCGACCACCTCCGTAAATGGCTCGCTTACTCTTTCTCAAATTACCGTGCCCGCTGTTACGACTAACCAACTCTACAATGTTGCCGGCTCAATTTACTGGAATGGCATAGCGCTTGGCGCGGGCGGTGGCGTTGGTTGGGCGACTTCTACTGCTAACTCGGAATCGATTTATTTCTATGGCTTGAGTAATGTCGGTATTGGCACGACTTCGCCTTACGCTAAACTCTCGGTCGCTGGCAACGGCGCTTTCTGGAACAACTCCTCCACCGCTATCCCTCTTGATATTTACGGCTTCTACAATCAAACTGCCAACTTGTTCAGAGTGTCTTCTTCAACGGCAACCGCCACCACCACCGCCTTCGTGATTGATTCCAACGGCAAGGTGGGGGTGGGCACGAGCACGCCGGGGACGGACTTCGCGGTGCAAGGGGGTTTGCTCGCTTCGGGTGTTGCCAACCTGATGACTCATTGCGTGACGGGAGACACCAAGCTCCGCCGACGAAGACGGAAACGAAAGAATAAAAGGTTAAACCTTTCTTCAGATTTAAGGTTTAACCTTGAAGATGAAAAAGGTTCAACCTTTTCTCGCGGCGGCGATGACGACTACCTCTACGACGAGGTGATGATTAAGGATATTGAGGCGGGAGACGAAATCCAAACGCTTGACCAAAAAACCGGCGCTCTCGTCTGGCGCAAGGTCAAAGGCGTCGCCTTCATGGGCACCAAGCCGATTTTCAAACTCACGACCGCGAGCGGCAAGACCATTCGCACCACGGCGGAGCATCCGTATTTTGTGCGAGAAGTTAAAAAAGACGCGCCGAAAAAGAAACCGAAGCTCGGCATTTTCTACGACAACTCCAATATGTTTTACGCTCAGAAAGCCGCCGGCTGGAAAGTTGATATCAAGAAACTCAAAGAGTCGCTCGGGGCAATGTTTGAGGTAAAATTCTTTAACTTTTACACCGCCTTGCCCAAAGAAGGCGACCCAGCTTTGGCGGGCACGCTTGATTACTTAAAAACTTTTGAGAAAGAAATTTCTCTGAAGACCAAACTGCTCAAGTATATAAAGACCAAAAAGGAGATAAACGGGAAGATTGTGGAAGTTATGGAGAAAAAGGGAGATATGGATGTGGATATCACTCTTGATGTTACAAAAGCCATAGACACTCTTGATGCTTTGCTGATTGTCAGCGGAGACAGCGACCTCTTGCCCCTTAAGAATTATTCTTTAGACAAGGGAAAGAAAATCGCTTTTGCCGGTTACGAAAACAATATGGCTTGGGAGTTAAGGCGGATACTGCACGCTTATCTGGATGACTACGAAGGAGAATTGGCTCTTCTTTCACCGGCCAATAATGCTGATAAAAAACAAGCCCCAAGCACAGGGCTTGGGGTTGCGTTATGGCAGGCATTGTATGCGAAGCCGCCTTCGGTGTCAAGCGGCGGGGTGTGGAAAAAAGTTTCTGGTTTGCGTCAGGGCCAGGAAATCGCTGTGTTGCGCGGCAAGCGGACGGTTTGGGACACAATTACGACGATTGAGTCAATGCCCGCCGAAGATGTTTACGACATTGAAGTGGAAGGAACGCATAACTTCATCGGAAACAGCATCGTCGCCCACAACACCTATGTCGGGGGGAATCTGACCACCGCTGGTTCGTTCACGCTCAACAGTGAGGCCTTCACCGACCTCACGGGGAGCGGTCTCACCAACACCGGCGGCGTCCTCTCGCTGGACACTTCTTCGGGCATCATTGCCCACGACTGGAAACAACAAACCGACACCTTCTCGGTGAACGCCCTGACGCCGACGACAACGATACCGATTTGGATTAAATCCACCGCCACTTCTTCCTTTGCCGGAGGGATTGAGAGCTGGTCAAAGATTGGCGCTCCGTATTTCAACGCCACGAGCACGACCGCGACTTCTACATTTGCGGGCGGTTTGCGAGTCGGCGGCGGCTTGAACGTCACCGGTCTCTCGGGCATCGTCCAAGCGGTCAGCGGCGATTTGAAAAACGGCGCCACCACCGACAATCTTTCTGAAGGGGCAACTAATCTCTACTACACCACCGCCCGGGTCAACACCGACGCTCCCAATGTCACTTTGAACACCGCCAATTAC
>MHSF01000013.1 GCA_001822695.1 Candidatus Taylorbacteria bacterium RIFCSPLOWO2_02_FULL_44_35
TATTTTAGAGGTAATGGCCGACGCCGCGGAACTCACAAAACGCGATGTTGTTTTGGAAATTGGACCGGGCTTGGGCTCGCTTACGGAAATTTTGGCAGAGCGCGCCAAAAAAGTCATTGCCGTTGAAAAAGACCGGGACTTAATACCGATTCTCCGCACAAAATTCGCAGACAAACAAAACGTGGAAATTATTGAAGGAGACATATTGACAATTAATCCTCCACTTGGCGGCTTAGCCGCCAAGTCATATAAAATCGTAGCAAATATTCCTTATTACATCACCTCGCATTTTTTGCGCCTTTTTTTGTCCGAAAATAATCCGCCAGTTGGCGGACGGCCAAAGTTGATGGTTTTAATGATCCAGAAAGAAGTTGCTGAAAGAATTGTGGCAAAAGATGGCAAGGAATCTTTGCTCTCTCTTTCAGTAAAAGCCTACGGAAAACCTGAATTCATCAGAAAAGTTCCGCGCGGAGCATTTTCTCCTCCGCCGAATGTTGATTCGGCGATAATTAAAATTTCCGACATATCCGGTAACTTCTTCACAAAAAACAAAATTGCCGAAAAAAAGTTTTTTGAGATTTTGCGGGCGGCTTTCCAAAAAAAACGCAAAATGCTCCGTCAATCTGTCGGCAAAAAAATAAATTTACCAAAAGAATTTGAAACCAAGCGTCCGGAAGAGCTAACACTTAAAGAGTGGCTTATTATTTGCAGAAACAAGTAAACGCCCCCGAAGTTTGCCCACCAAGGCTTCATACGTCGGCGGGAGTTTTCGCTTAAGGATTGGTTGTCTGTACTGCTTGGTTGAGTAATTGCGTTAAAACTTGCTGGCCCAGTTGTTGCGCCGTGCCCGCGCCCAATTGCTGTCCAGCTCCAGAAATACCGTTTGCGCCTGTATTTTGCAAAATGGTTTGTCCAATTTGCTGGCCCAAATTTATCAACTGATTCTCGGAAAGACCGCTTAAAGTTCCTGTGATAACCGCTTGTTGGATAACGCCCGTAATCTGCGAGCTTAGCCCTTGGGACAAATTGATGCCAAGTTGCGACCCTAAAGACTGTATCGCGGTTGTACCAAGTTGTTGAACAATGGACGATCCTAAAGAACCGCCGACCATTTCATGTAAGATTGGAGCCAAGCCGCTTATCGAACTACTGCCTAAGCCACTTAATAGTCCAGTTCCAACGCCAGAAGCAATATTTGGCCCAAGACCACTCGCAATACCTGAGCCCAGATCCGATAACATAGATTGGCTAAAGCCGCTTAAAACTTCCGAACCTAAACCATTTAATACACCTGACGAAATCCCTTCAAACAAACTAGAACCCAGTCCGTCAAATAGACCAAAGCCTAAAGATTCAAATGATAATAGACCGCTGATGCTAGCCCTCTGGTCGCATCCGCAAATGCCGGTAGTAGCATCCCAAATAGCATTGCCTCTTTTGCAAACCGCATTCAAACATCCCACAGGTATACATTTTTTTGAACCAAAAAGACTTCCCAAAAGACCGCCTATAACAGCGCCAACCGGGCCAAGCGCTGCGGCACCAAGCATGTTCGTGATAAGAGAGCTGGCCAAACCGCTAACAACAGTACCGGCCAGGCTGCTTAAAGCTCCCGTAAAATTTCCGGAAAATAAACTGATTGCCGGCCCAATAAAAGAACCGATTGATCCGAGGCCCGCTAGAGAACCTAATCCTGCCAGATCGCCCAATGATCCCAAAGAACCCAACGAACCAAGAGAAACCAAAGACCCAAGACCGGAAAGCCCGCCGCTTCCCAACACCGAGCTTAGCACAGAACTTGCCGCGGAATCACTTATGGTAGATAATCCCGAGCCAAAAATGCTGGATGCGACACCGCTCAACGCCCCGCCAAAATTTCCTGAAACAAGATTTCCTATTGTTGAGGCATTTTGAGTCAAAAATTGGCCGGCTTCGCCACCGATTGTGTTACCAATAATATTTGCTACAGTTCCACCCAAAGATCCCGATCCCAAAGAACCCATTGATCCAATGGATCCTAACGCGCCGCCAAGCGCGTTCGGAACGCCAGCAGTCTCCCCCGGTAAAAACGAACTAATAAATCCTGCAGGATTACCTCCGCTAACCGCGCCAGCCGCCGTGCCCAATATGCTCCCGGATAAATCCGCCGAAACTCCTGAAAAAGTAAGCACTCCTTTTGTAAGACTGATACCGAGATTCGCGGCATTGCTCGTCGCTCCGTTTATTGACAGAGGACTTGAAAATAAATGTTGAAAATCTCCGCCAACAGGCTTACCGGTTGCCGGATCAAAAGCTTGGATTAAAAAACCGGCAGTCCCATTTTTTTTACAACAATTACAACAAGGAGCCCAGAAATTATTGCCGACCGCTTTGTTATTCGGATTTCTAACCGCGTAACACTCACCGCTTCCGGCGCTTATGATTGAATCCAAAACGGACGAAATAGACGATATTGACTGCAGAGGAGAAGCGACCGAAGACGCAACGGCTCCGTCTTCAGTTAATGCAAATAAAGGTATTGGGAGCAGTAATTCTGCCGCCATTACCAGCAAAAGACCCAGTGATATTGTTTTCGAATATTTATGGCTGGCAACCATGTTATTTGGCGGCAATCAGGCCTTTTTCCAACAATTCGGCTTCTATGGTGTCTAAAAGAAACATTGTCGCAATAACATGGTCGATATATTGGTCTTTTGCTTCGTTTGACTTGAAAATGACATCGCCGTTTTTTGCAAGATAATTTAAGTAATTTTTTATCAATTTATAAACATCTTTATGGGTTTGAACTAGATTAGCGTCTGTTTTCTTCATATAGTCGCCTTCAACCATTAAATCCTGTAGCGTACCCAAGTAGGCCACATAGTAATCTGGGTATTGCAATTTAAAAATCTCTTCTTGAGAATAGTTTTGCGGTGAGTAATTTATTTGATTGGTCGGAAAAATATTTTTTCCTTTGCTTAAATCTTGAACTTGGTCTTGTGTCAGATATCTGGGTCGTGGAGCTATTGGCAATTCATCTTGGCCCGCCGCGCTTGACTCATCAAAAAAAGTTAATGTTCCGGAATTTTTATTGACGGCGCCTAAATTAGAAGTTCCGCTGTTTTGCCTCTTATTTGGCAAAAATATGCTATTTTTGGGCGCTTTTTGCACTAATTTTGCGGGTAATCCGCTCCAAGCTAAGTATATTAATATCCCAGCCAAAATCAGTGCCCCGGAAATCATCAAGATTGTCTTTTTTCGTTCATTCATCTTCTAAATTATACTCCTCAGGCGCAGATTAAAAAGGTTTGGTGTTATGCACAACCGGCCCCAAAAGCCATTTTAGACTATAAATGATACAATATAGGAGGTGTAATGGGCTATTTACCAAGCAAAAATTTTATAGCGATCATCGGTTCCGCTATCGTCGTGGTATTCGCGGGTTATTTTGCGTCTTTTGTCTGGAAAACCGGGTATGTTGCAGAAGCCGTAATCCAAAACACGACAAAATCCGATAAAAATCTTGCTGTTGATATCAACGCTGACACCAACGCGGATACCGACGGCGACGGCTTAAAAAACTGGGAAGAGATTCTGTGGAAAACCGACACCAATAAAACCGATACCGACGGCGACGGGATGACTGACAACGACGAAACAAAAAATGGCAGAGACCCGACTGTCACCAGAAGCCCTCTTGCCAATGGTTCGTGGAGCGACGAGCTTCAAAAACCGGAAAAGTCGGATGATCCGGCGAACGGAACGGTCACGGGCCAGTTTGTTGAGGATTTTATGAAAAAATATATGGGCAGTAAGACGGCGGTTGGCGGAGCGGCATTGCCGGAAAAAGTTAAAACAGAACTTGTTAATTCCGCGACGGCGAATCTTCAAAAAAATACGGCTAGTTATAAAGACGAATATGCCAAAAAGGATATTAATATTTCAAAATCAGCCGATCCAAAAAAATATCTCAATAATTTGGCGCGCGCGTTAAACGAAAATTTCAAAAACATTTCCGAATCAGAGCTTAAAGTTATGGAGTCTTTTTCCGACACAAGGGATCCGGCGAAACTCGAAACTCTCACAAATTATATTTTAGCATATAAGACTACCGTAGATTTCATGAAGGCGAACCAAGTTCCACCGGCGTACGCCGATTTGCATCTGGAACTTTTGAATTCAATGCAAAACACAATGCTCGCCGCGCAAAATATGCAAAAAATGCCGCTTGATCCAGTGCTTGGAATTATAGGCGTAAATCTTTATTATGCAGAAGTTGGGAGAGCGCGCCAGTATCTTGCGGCGTTAAAAGCGCAAACAGAAATGGATAAAATAGCTTTTGCGGATAATGAACCGGGCGCGTTTTTTAATAAATATTTTAAATAATTATGAAACACGTTGTGCTTTATGCTTTATGCTTCATGTTATATGCTTCATGGTTCGTGATTTTCACGCCTTCGGCGCGCGCAGCTGTTCCTACTTTCGATGTCGGGCTAAATCCGAAAATGGACCAGTTGTTAGTCAAGACAGAAGACATCAGAACGATGACGAGAAATATTCAATGTATGATTTCTAATTTGCATCGAAAAGAATACGGCCCGCCCCCGGTTGGATGTTCCGGTTCAAGCGGGTCGTCAGGATTAGGATCTTTTGGTGGTATTTTTAATAAAATTAGCAGTATTGCTTCTATTTTTTCCGGAGGAAATTTTGGAAATACCTCCGGCCCAGCCATTGATAGCGGGAATCAACCTGCGTTCGATCCATACAGCCAAGATTCCGCGGAGTGGCTTGTGACGGATAGTGCGGGAGGACAATCGACGGTTGACTGGAGCCAAGATTCCGCGGAGTGGCTTGTGACGGATAGTGCGGGACAGGAATCTACAGTCAACCTGGATCAAGACTCAACCGAGTTGGTTTTTAAAGACGGCGCCGGAAAAGAATCTACAGTCAACCTGGATCAAGACTCAACCGAGTTGGCTATAACAGATAGTGCGGGACAAAAATATACAGTCAATTTAGATCAAGACTCAACAGAGACAGTTTTTAAAGACGGCGCCGGCAGACCGGTTACTGACACTGGCATTATCAATACTCTTAAAGGCATTTTAAACAAGATCGGCCCGACTAAAGATATTTTAAAGAAGATCGGCTCTGTTAGAGATATTATAAAGCAGATTGGCGCCATCAAATCTATTGTTCAGGCTGTCGGCAATGGCGGAGGTTTACCCTCACTAACCCGCTCAATAGATTCATTAATCGGAAGGGCGGCGTCAATTTTCGGGCAGTGCGATTCTTTGGATTGCATGGCAAGAAAAATGGCAGAGACGGCACAGGGATTTTTGCAGCAGCAGATTTTAAATTGGATAAGGACGGGAGCCGTGACCAATTCCGGCGGATCGGGCGCGCCGCTTTTCGTGCGCGACTGGGATAGATATTTGCTTGATGCCGCTAATTACGCAAGCTCCATTTTTTTGGGCGAGCTCCGAGGAACACAGCTTTGTGAGCCGTTTGGAAGCGAACTTAAAAGAATTTTTAGCGCTGGCGGAGGATTCAATGTGGGTGCGATAAGCGGAGGAGGTTTCGGTGGCGGAATTTCCTCGGGAAGCGGGGGGCTTCCATCGTTTAGCCAAAGGTTAAATTGTAATTTAAACAGCTCGACAAGGAATTTTCAGCCGTTTTTTGATGATTTCGATAATGGCGGGTGGGAAGCTTGGGCTGATTTAACAAAACCGGAAGTCAATCCTTTCGGTCAATACATAATGACATTGGAAGAAAAAGGAACGCGAGAAGCAAGGGCCGTTCAAGCCGCCCGCTTGGAAGCGGAGTCGGGCCAGGGCTTTCTTGGAGATAAAAAATGCGTAGAAAGAGAAATAACGCTTCCTCCGGACGATTTCGGCGATTACGAGGGCGGCACGCAGACATATCAGGATTGTCCGATTGTAACGCCGGGAATAATACAAGCGGAAGTCACGACCAAAGTAGCCGTATCAGAGCAAGAAAAACTTCAAGATGTCCATGAAATGAAGGAGCTTTTTGATACGATTTTAAGACAAGAGGTGCAATCAATACTTTTCAGCGCCGGAGGATTGTTTTCGGGAAGTTTAAGTCCGTCAAATTCTTCTTCACAGCCCCCATCGACACCAACGCCAACACGCCAACCAACCCCAACACCCCCAAGGACCACTCCGACCCCAACTCCAATGTCTATATCTGCTCCGACACCAACGCCTTCTCCGTTCACGGGAGGTGGAGGAACTTTTGGCGGTGGGGGCGCTAGCGGGAGTTTTTAACATATATGATTACGATGATTCAAACAAACAAATATAAGTTCTTTCTCCGGTCAGTAGCAGTCGTTTTGCTTTTTGTTTTTGTTTTCAATTTTGCTTCGGTAAATTTTGCTTTGGCGGAATCTACGGCGAATGCTCAAAAAGTTTTAGACACTGGACAATCGAGTCTATTGGGAAACGTATTTTTTTGGGGGTTAAATTTAATATTAACCGCGACACTTTTTCTTACGGCTAGATTTTTGGACTTAGCCGGAATGTTTTTTGATCTTGCTTTTGGATATAATTTTGACGGATTTTTGAAAAATCGCACGATGATTGAGCAGGGATGGACGATTTCCAGGGATGTCGCAAATATATTTTTTATTTTGATACTTTTAATTATTGCTATTGCTACAATTATGCGGATTCAAAGTTATGGAGCCAAATCTTTGTTGCCAAAACTTATTGTTATTGCGCTAATTATAAATTTTAGCTTGTCAATTGGGTATGTAATTATTGATTTCTCAAATCTTTTAAGCAGAGGATTTTACGATGCTTTGGTGCCGACTCCTAAAAGTTCAATATCTGGCTCGCTTATGAGCGGTACGGCGCTTTCGCAGGTTTTTAATTTGAAAGAACAAAGCGCCAATGGCAGTTCCGTTGCTAATTATGCTTTGGGCGGCACATTAGCCGGCATGGCTGCCGGATGCGCGGTTGGAGCTGTTGTGGGGGGGCCTCCCGGTTGTATTGTTGGCGCGCTTACAAAAGGCGCTGTAGGCGGAGGTCTTGTGGCAGGCGTTCTTGCCTGGTTTAAATGGGGTTCAGAACAAACTTTTGCTAACGGCGCTAATTATTTTTCTATTGTGATGATGTCCAATATACTGGTTTTTCCACTTTTGTTTGTCTTTCTGTTTGGGGGGATTTTATTGATTATGCGGTTTGTGGTGCTTTTTTTCTTGTTAGTTTTAGCTCCGATCGCGTTTATTTCGTATATACTACCGGCGACATCCGGCAAAATATGGAGTGTTTGGTGGGATAAATTTCTAAGTCACGCCTTTTTCATGCCGGCGCTTATGTTTCTGCTTTATGTGGCTATTTTATTTACAAATACTTGGGCTAAATATACTTGGTCGGGGGCAGTGCAGGCAAACGGCGCTTTTCTGTTTAACACGATTATCATATGCGCCTTTTTAATTGCCGCTTTAGTAATCAGCAAACAAATGGGAGTTTATGGCGCAGGCGCCGTGATGCAAGCGGCGACAACCGGCAGGAAGTGGTTAGCCGGATATGCCGGCATGCAAACAATTGGCAGATTAGGAGAAAAATTGCAGCAAAACAAAGCTGTCCAGAGTACGCGCATAGGGCGCCAAGCTACCGCCGCGATGACCAATGTCGGCGAAAAAACGTTCACCGGCAACAGAAAACAAATTGGCGACGAAAAAGCCGAGTGGTTGGCGAAGCAATCTACCGCCGAATGGGCCAAGGGGTATAAAAACTTAGGCGCATCCGGCCGCGAGAAATTTATCCAGAGTATACCCGAGCAGGCGCGCGGCAAGTTCCTGGCTGACCTTAAAGCAAATGATCCTTCGATGTATGATGCTACAATGAATACCCTGAAAGTTAGGCTGGGCGCCAAACAGTTGAAAGACTTTGAAAAAGCGGAGATGCAGTATGGAATGAAGGGACTTAAAGGCGCCGCCCTTGCCGGCCACATCGGCA
>MHSF01000014.1 GCA_001822695.1 Candidatus Taylorbacteria bacterium RIFCSPLOWO2_02_FULL_44_35
GGCCCGACCGGTTCGGGCAAGACGACAACGCTTTACACCGCTTTGGATATTTTGAATACGCCGCAGGTCAACATTTCTACCATTGAAGACCCGATTGAATACCAAATGGCGCGCATTAACCAAACCCAAGTCCGACCGGACATTGGTTTTTCTTTCGCTTCCGGTTTGCGCACTTTGGTTCGCCAGGACCCGGATATAATAATGGTTGGTGAAATCCGCGATAACGAGACGGCCTCTTTGGCGATTAATGCGTCTTTGACTGGTCATCTGGTGCTTTCTACTTTGCACACCAATTCCGCCGCCGGCGCTATTCCGCGTCTCCTGGATATGAAATGCGAACCGTTTTTGATTGTTTCCACCGTGGATTTGATTATTGGTCAGCGCCTGGTTAGAAAATTAGCTGCTTCAAAAGAAAAACAATTTCTCACTAAGTCCGGTATGGAGTCGCTGAAAAAATTGGTGGACCTAGATAGGATTTTGAAACAATTGCGCGAGGAAAAAATCGTGGATAAGTTTGCAGTTTGGGAAAAAATTCCGTTTTATCGGCCGAAAAAATCAACCGAGGCCGAAGATGGTTACCAAGGCCGCATCGGCATTTACGAGGCGCTTAAAGTGACGCCGGTTATCCGCGAATTGGTGATGAAAAATACCACTTCCAAAATTATTGAAGAGCAGGCGAAAAAAGAGGGGATGCTAACGATGATTGAAGACGGCATTTTCAAAGCCGTCCAAGGTCTGACGACCATTGAAGAGGTCTTGCGGGTGGTGTCGGAGTAGTTTTTAAAATCTCCCTTTGAAAAAGGGAGCCTGCCCGACACGCCGTCAGGCGGGCGGGTACCCGAGTCCGCGAGGGGGAGGGATTTTAGGAATCAGAAAAATCCTCCGTCCTGCCGCAGTTTGAAAAACTGCGGCAGGACACCTCCTTTTACAAAGGAGGATTTCAGCATACACACAAAAACCGCGACCGCTGAATGTTGGTGTATGCGAAAAAATCGCTAGTTGCCGCGCGGTTTTCTTGGTATTATGTAGGAGTGAAAACTTAGCAACTAGTGTAATTTTGGAATCATGATTGAAGAATTACCTGATGGTTGGCAAGAGAGAGAAAGAGAATTGTATGCGCAAATGGCGACGGAGGATAACATTGCCATAATGAAACGCTATCAAGAGAAGTTCCCCGACGAAGTTGCTTTTGTTGAAGAACTTTTGAGAAACAAAGATTTTGATGAAGCGTTAAAAAAAGCGGGAGAGCTTTCGGTATTTGTGTCTGGTTTGCCAGAAGTGGAAGACCGAGCCGAAGCTATTCCTCGCATTAATAAACTTAGAGATAAAATCAAAGCAGCAAAATATGCGATTTAAGTTCAAAGCCATAAAGCAGTCGGGGGAGGCCTATGAGGGGACGCGGGAAGCGCCGGATAAATTCGCCCTGTATCAAGAATTGAAAAACGAAAATGAAACGGTGGTCTATGCCGAGTCGGTGTCAGAGAAAAAAACTTTTCGGGCGATAGTAAAATTTCTTTCCAGTATTGGCACTGTTTCTGCCCAAGACAAAATTTCTTTTGCTCGCAATTTGGGGGCGATGATTCAAGCCGGCTTGTCTTTGCCGCGCGCTTTATTTGTTTTGGAGCGGCAAACAAAAAATCGCGGGTTCAAAAAAATTATCGCGGGTGTGGCGGGGGAAATAAAAAAAGGAACGACCTTGGCCGAGTCGCTAAAAAATTATCCCAAAGTTTTTTCACCACTATTTGTGGCGATGGTTAAGGCCGGCGAGGAAGGCGGCACTTTGGCCAATTCTTTGAAATTGGTTTCTGTTCAAATGAATCAGATGTATCTTTTGCGGAAGCGGGTGCGGGGAGCGATGATTTATCCGGCGATTCTCGTTGCCTTGATGTTGGCGATTGCCATTATGATGTTAATTTTCGTTATTCCCAGTTTGACAGCGACTTTCAAGGACTTGAATGTGCCCTTGCCGTTGAGCACTAAAATGATTATTGCCGTCAGCGATTTCTTTTCCGCTCATACTACTTTATTCTTCGCTGGTTTGATTTTGTTATTGGTTGGCGGCCTGGCGGCTTTTCGTTCCAAAAAAGGTCGGAAAATTTTTAACACGACAGTGCTCTACATTCCTTTAATCGGCCGATTAGTCAAAGAAACCAATTCCGCCCGCACCGCCCGAACGCTTTCTTCGCTGTTGACTTCTGGTGTTTCAGCCCCATTGGCTTTTGAAATTGCCGGTGAAGTTGTTCAAAATCATCATTATCAAAATGTACTCAAGGCGGCCGGTGAAAGCATTCAGAGAGGCAACCCACTTTATCAAATTTTCGCCGACGCCGAAAAACTTTACCCGGCGTTTTTAGCGGAAATGGTCGGCATCGGCGAGGAGACCGGTAAGCTAGCGGAAATGTTGATGGAGGTGGCCGGTTTTTATGAAGAAGAAGTGGAGCGCCAGACCAAAGATATGTCTACGGTCATTGAACCGCTTTTGATGATTTTGGTCGGTTTGGCCGTGGGCTTTTTCGCCGTTTCCATGATTAGTCCGATTTATTCTTTGAGTAATGCGATATAAAGGAGCAACATTAGTGGAAATGTTGATTGTGCTAGCAATCGCGGCGATTTTGTTCGTGTTCGTTTATGAAGTTTTTGTAAATTACAATCGTGGTCAAGCTTTGGAAAAAAGTTCAGCCGGTGTCGCCGCTATTTTGAACGAAGCGCGCGGTAAAACTCTGGCCGGCCGCGGCGCCGCCCAATACGGCATTCACTTTGCCGCCGATAGCGTTACCTTTTTTACCGGCGCGATTTACAGCCCCGTAACGACAACCAATAAAACCGAACGCTTGAATTCTTTGGTAGAAATCAGCAATATTGCCTTGAACGGTGGCGGCAGCGAAGTAATTTTTAAAAAACTTACCGGCGCTACCGAGCAATATGGCATGGTCACTTTACGAGACAAAAATGACGCGGCGCGGACAATGACCATCACCATTTATCAGATCGGTTTATTGGAAATTGAGTAATGTGGAAATCAGATATCCACATTTTGTGGATATCTGATTTCCACAACACAAGCAGATAAGATGAAAAAAAATAAAAAAACGGGAATGAGTTTGGTAGAGGTAATAGTTGGTGCTGCCGTCACCACTTTGATTTTATCCGGCTTGATTGCCGCTTATCAACTATATTTCAAAACCGCTCTCGCCAATCTGCGCCATGTCCAAGCAGCTTTTTTAGCCGAAGAAAGCGCCGAAGCGTTGCGATTTTTACGCGATGGCGGTTGGAGCAATTTGAGTTCTTTGACCGCTGGCGCCACTTATTATCTCACTTTCTATAACGGCAACTGGCAGGCGACCACCAGTAATATCTTTGTTGACGGAATTTTTGAGAGAAAATTTGTCTTGAATAATGTTTACCGCGATGTAGCAGATGATATCGCGCCGACCGGCACCCTTGACCTCAATACCAAAAAAGCGGTTATTACTCTCGCCTGGAATAATGGTTTAGCCACCACCAGCAAATCGTTGGAATTTTATTTAACCAATTTTTTCGGCGATTAAATGATTTTCTTGAAAAACAAAAAAAATAGAGGAGCCTGCCCCGTTAGAAGCTCCGCTTCTAACGGGGCGAGTTTGCCCGAATTATTGATTTATGTCGCCATTTTAGCGTTGATTTTGGCGATTTTAATCAACATGATTTTGGTGATTGGCAAGTCCTATGGCCGGTTGAAATCATCGCGGGCGCTTGAAGCGGTTGGCGAAGTCGCGTTAGAGCAAGTAGTTCGGGAAATTCGGAAAGCATCGGCGGTCAATGCGGCCAGTGTTTTGGGGACCAGTCCGGGCAAATTGGTTTTAGATACGACGGATGATGCCGGCGCTTCGGCAATGATGGAATTTGCTTTAATCGGCGAAGCGGTTTACCAGCGGCTCAATGGCGGCGCTCACAATCCCTTAACCGCTTCTTCAACGGCGATAACCAGTTTAATTTTTCGGGAACTGACTAATGGTCGAACAAAAGCGATTAGGGCAGAGCTTACAGGACAAAGTGGCGAAGGCGTGGCCTTTCGTTCAGAAAAATTTTACACCACCGTTGTTTTGCGCGGTTCATATTTAAATCAATGAAAAAAAACGAGGGACAAGCTTTAATAACGGCAATCATTTTTTTTCTTTTCATTTCTACTACCATCACTTTGGGCGTGGCCAAGCCGGTTTTGCACCAACTTAGCATCAGCAATGACTTGGTTCGTTCCAAAAACAGCTATTTTCTTTCCGAGTCGTTGAGCGAAGACATTGTTTATCGGCTGAAAACTGACAAGCAAGTTGGCAGCAGCGAGAGTTTGACTTTAGGTAGCGAAACGGCAACCGCTTCGGTGTCTGATATTTTGGGCGGCAAGAGCATTGTTGCCACCGGCAATTTTTCCGATTCGGTGCGCAAGGTCCGGACTGATTTAATTATGGGTTCGGGTGTTTCGTTTTCTTACGGCGTACAAGTTGGTGATGGCGGTTTAAATATTTCCAACAGTGCTACGGTTGAAGGCAATGTTTTTTCCAACGGGCCAATTACAGGTCAAAACAGCAATTTGATTAAGGGCGATGTAATCTCCGCCGGCCCGACAGGACTGATTGACGGCGTTCAAGCTACTAGTTCGGCTTACGCTCACACGATTCGTGATTCTCAAATTGACAAAGACGCTCACTATCAAGTTATTTCCGGCACCACCGTCGGTGGCGTGTTATATCCCAACAGTCCAGACCAAGCAGTTAGTCCCTTGCCAATTTCCGACGCTCTTATCGCGGATTGGGAATCGGTCGCGGCGGCGGGCGGAACGGTTACTTGCAGCGGTGGCAATTACAACATCAGCGGCAGCGTGACTTTGGGCCCCAAAAAAATTCCCTGTAATTTATCCATTGACGGTTCCGACAGACTTTATTTGACCGGCCCGCTTTGGGTGACTGGCAATATTCAATTCAGCAACACCTCAAAAGTGGCGGTTGACGAAAGCCTTTCGGGCAGAACTGTGGCTATTATCGCCGACAATCCTTCAAACCAAACTTCAAGCAGTAAAATATCAGCGTCCAACAGCACCGAATTCCAAGGCGCCGGCGCCAATTCCTATATTTTACTCATTTCCCAAAACAAAAGCGCCGAGCAAGGCGGCGGCACATCAGCCATAGACGTGAACAATAGCGTTTTCGGCAAAGTTTTGGTTTATGCCGGACACGGCAAGATTGTCATTTCCAATACCGTCAATCTAAAAGAGGTAACGGCTTACCGGATTGAGATTAACAATAGCGCGAAGGTTATATACGAAACCGGTTTAGCAAATCTTTTGTTCACCACCGGCCCAAGCGGCGGCTATACCATTGATGAGTGGAAAGAGACGGAATAAAAATTTCTAATTTCTAATTTCTAATTTCTAACTTTTCTGATAGAATTTTGTTTAAATGAATAATCGCGAGAAAAAAATAATTGTGGGGAATTGGAAGATGAATCCGCCGACTATAATGGAGGCGCGGCGGATTTTCGGCGGCGCGAAACGCGCCGCCTCAAAAATCCGCCGCGCGGAAGTGGTGATTTGTCCGCCGTTTATTTTTTTGTCGGCACTCGCCCAATCGGCAAAAAATTCGCGCAACATTTCTTTGGGCGTTCAAAATATTTTTTGGGAGACCGCTGGTTCTTACACCGGCGAAATCAGTCCGACTATGGTTCTTAGTACCGGCGCTAAATTTACTATTATCGGCCATTCCGAACGGCGTATTCTGGGCGAAACCGATAATCAAGTCGCCAAGAAAGCGGTTTTAGCCCTGAAGCTCGGTTTGCGGACAATTATCTGTATTGGGGAAAACAGCCGCGATGAAAAAGGCGAGTATCTTAACTTTCTTAAAAATCAAATCAAAAATTCCCTTCAGGGCGTTAGCGGCAAACTTTTGGAAAATTTAATTATCGCTTACGAACCGGTTTGGGCGATTGGCGGCAAGGAGGCGATGAGGCCCGGGCAGGTGGAAGAGATGGGAATTTTCATCAGGAAAATTTTAGCCGACATTTACGAACAGGAAGCGGCAATGAAACTGTCGATTCTTTACGGCGGTTCGGTGGACGCCAAGAATGCCGAAGCCATCGTCTATCAAGGCAATGTTCAAGGCTTGCTCATTGGCCGGCAAAGTTTGGAACCGGAAAGTTTCAAAGCGATTTTGGAGGTGATGTAGAAATGAAAAAAGAACAGAATAACTATGCTTTTATAGACAGTCAGAATGTCCACAAAGGCATTCAATCTTTAGGATGGAAGCTTGATTGGAAAAAACTCAGGATTTATCTGAAGGATAAGTATCATATTAGTAACGCTTTTCTTTTTCTCGGTTTTATTCCTGATAATCAGAAATTGTATGAGTATTTGCAGAAGTGTGGATACATTTTGATTTTCAAACCCCTGATTTTTTCAGACAATGGTGAAGTAAAAGGCAACTGCGACGCTGATTTGGTTTTACATGCCATTCTTAAACTTAATGAATATGACAAGGCCATTATTGTGACGAGTGATGGTGATTTCTACTCTCTAGTTAGGCATTTGTATGAAAATGCTAAATTGTTATTCGTTTTAAGTCCTTATGTAAAAACTTGCTCCAAACTTTTGAAGAAGGAAGCAAAAGAGAAAATATATTCTATGGATAACTTGCGTAAGAAACTCCAGAAATAAACGAAAACGCACCGCGTAGACACAAAAGACTACGAGATGCGTTTTCTTATGGATGCCAATATCCTAGCAAAACCTACCAAAAAATCAAGCTTGACAGAATTGTGGTGGTATGCCAGTATGTTAGCAGTTAGAATTGACAGAAAAAACCAACCGAAAGAAACGGAAAGATCTATGAAAAAAGTACTCGCTGGTATAAGATGTCTGTTTGGTAAAAACGCGCGCAGGACAGGAATCGGCCTCCTGCAAATACTTGAAGAGTATCCGGATCAAAAAGGTACGACAATGTGGCAGCGCGTTGTTCAAACAATCATTGAGATTGTCTACTTAAATCCGGAATCGTTTTTCAACTCACCCGACACATTTTCCAAAACACTTCGGGGTAGCATCAAAACCCAGTTTGGAATCTTGGCAGAGATTGAGCCTGGTGAATTCACGACAAAGATATCCTTTATGGGATTTGTTGGTGACAAGCAGGCCGGACGATATGCTGTTGTGATGAATTTCCTCGCTGACTCTGACAGACCAAAACCGGTTTTTATCTACACCTTTGAGGTGTCTCTTGGAAGTAACCGTTGCCTATGCAATGTTGCGGGCATCTTCCAAGATAAAGATCAAGCAGACGAAACAAAATCATATCAGGAAACAGCCCAAGCCGACCTGGTATATAAAGGGGATATGGTTATGGGATTAGCACGAGTTTTTCACGAACTCACTAATTATCCGATACCGCCACAGGTAGCTACAGCTATGGGTATCATCGGATACTCAGAGCTTTACCAGTATCGCTGCTAACCTTAAGTTTTTCGCACCCCGGCAACCAATATGGTCGCCGGTTTCTTTTTGAAGAGCTTCCCCGAGTCTGACTCGGGGAAAAAGCGACATTGGCAGAAATTTTTGATAAAATAGGAAAACAAACTCCCCCCTTCCTTTTGGGGAGGGGCTGGGGGTGGGGTGGTATTAAAATGAACTTACCGCTTTTAGAAAACCAAAAAAATCTTGCGGGCAAAAGGACTTTGCTCCGGCTGGATTTGAATGTGCCTGTTAGAGAGGGGCGGGTGGCTGACGATTTTCGTGTCAGGAAAATTTTGCCGACTTTAGAATTTCTCCACAAGGCCGGTGCTCGCACTATTATTTTGAGCCACTTGGAAGGGAAGGGTGGCGATTCTTTGCGGCCGGTTTGGCGGGAATTGATAAAAAAATACACCATTTCTTTTGCCGGCAATTTTGATGAGTTGGCGAAAAATACCGGTGAATTGGAAAATGGCGGCTTTACACTTTTTGAAAATTTGCGCGCCGACCCGGGTGAAAAAGCCAATGACGAAAATTTCGCAAAAAAATTGGCTTCTTTCGGCGAAATTTTCGTCAACGATGCCTTTGCCGTTTCCCACCGCGCTCACGCTTCTATTGTCGGCTTGCCGAAACTTTTGCCCGGTCTCGCCGGTCCATTGTTTGCCGAAGAGCTAGCGCGACTATCCGGCGCTCTCAAGCCGCATCATCCAGCCCTTTTTATTTTAGGCGGCGCGAAATTTGAGACGAAATTTCCGTTGTTGAAAAAATTTATTCGTCTTTATGACTCGGTTTTTGTCGGTGGGGCATTAGCCAATGATTTTTTTCAAGCCCAAGGTTTTAACATTGGCAGTTCGTTGGTTTCTAAAACGCCGCTTGATTTAGGATCATTAACGACATTGAATTTACACTTACCCAATGATGCGATTATCCGAAGCAATATTACGATTACCACAAAATCGCTTGATAATGTCAGCCAAGGTGAAAAGATTGTTGATGCTGGACCGAAGACGCTGGAGAATTTGCGACAACTCATTTCTCAATCGCGGTTTATATTATGGAATGGTCCGCTAGGCGAATACGAAACCGGTTTTGACAACGGCACCAAGAATTTAGCAACGATGATTGTCCAGAGCGGTGTTGAGTCGGTGGTCGGCGGCGGCGACACGGTCGCCGCCATTACCGCTCTTGGTTTGGAAAACAAATTCAGTTTCGTTTCCACCGCCGGCGGCGCGATGTTGGACTTTTTAGCCAACGAAACCCTGCCGGGTATTGAAGCGTTGCTTATTAACACCAAAAATTGACACAAAATCCGTTTCTGCTATTATAGACAAACCGCATTTTTGTGCGTGATTCTTTTATTGTTTAATTATTATTAAAATAAAAAAATAAAATGAGCACATTTGATAGAAGCAAGCCCCATGTCAATGTCGGCACTATCGGCCATGTTGACCACGGCAAGACGACTTTGACCGCCGCCATTCTTCACGCTTTGAAGTTGTCAGGTCAGGATGTTAAAGAAAAGAAAGTTGATGATATTGATAACGCGCCGGAAGAAAAAGCGCGCGGTATTACCATTGCCCTTTCTCACCAAGAATACACTACGCCCAACCGGCACTATGCCCACATTGACGCGCCCGGTCACGCTGATTATATCAAAAACATGATTACCGGCGCGGCGCAGATGGACGGCGCGGTTTTGGTAGTGGCGGCGACTGACGGCGTAATGCCCCAGACTCGCGAGCACATTCTGCTCGCCAAGCAAGTGGGTGTGCCGAAAGTTGTCGTCTTTCTGAATAAGTGCGACCTAGTTCCGGAAAAGGATTTGATTGACTTGGTGGAAGAAGAGATCCGTGAGCTTTTGACCAAGCAAGGTTTTGACGGCAAAGCCGCGCCAATTATTCGCGGTTCAGCTTTGAAAGCGTTGGAAGCAAGTTCCCAGGATGATGAGTGGGTCAAAGGTGTGCTTCAACTTACCAATACCTTGGATACTTACATTCCGGTGCCCGAACGGCAGGTTGATAAACCTTTCCTGATGCCAATTGAAGACATTTTCTCCATTGAAGGCCGTGGCACGGTAGTCACCGGTAGAATTGAGCGCGGGGTGGTGAAAATTGGCGAGGAGGTGGAAATTGTTGGTATTAAACCAACTGCCAAGACCACAGTTACTGGTATTGAAATGTTTAACAAACAACTTGATCAAGGCCAAGCTGGCGATAATGCCGGCGTGCTTTTGCGCGGCACCAAGAAAGAGGAAGTTCACCGCGGTCAGGTTTTGGCGAAGCCTGGCTCGGTGACGCCCCATACCGAATTTGAGGCGGAGGTTTATGTTTTGAAGAAAGAAGAGGGTGGTCGCCATACCGCGTTTTTTACCGGCTATAAACCGCAGTTCTATATCCGAACTACCGATGTAACCGGTGAAGTGGTTTTGCCGGAAAAAACTGAAATGGTGATGCCGGGTGACACCATCAGCTTTAAAGTTAAGTTGGTGGCGCCGGTGGCGTTGGAAGAAAAGCAAAGATTCGCCATTCGTGAAGGTGGTAAGACCGTTGGTGCAGGCGCGGTGACCAAAATTATCGCCTAGCGATAATTTTGGAAGTTCCAATTTCCAAATCACAATTTTCAATTAAGTCAAATTTGAATTTTGGTTATTGAGATCTGTTTGGAACTTGAAGTTTGAAGCTTGGGATTTTCCGTAAAATCTTATGGTTACTAAAACAAAAACTGATAAAAAAACAACGGTGGCGCGTAAGCGAGCAGTAGCCAAGAAAGAATTGCCCCCGGCGAAGTTGCGTATCCGAGTGCGGGCTTACGAAAGTAAAATTTTGGACGCGTCCATTAAACAAATTATGGACGCGGCGCTCCGTTTTGACGCTAAAATTAGAGGACCGATTCCTTTGCCGACGGAAATTAAAAAGTACACAGTCAATCGTTCGTCTTTCGTTCACAAAAACGCCCGCGAGCAGTTTGAAATGCGGGTTCACAAACGACTGATTGATATTGAAAATCCGAGCGCCAAAACCATTGAGGCCTTAACTAATCTCTCCTTGCCCTCCGGCGTCAACATTGATGTGAAGACCAGTTAGGTTGACACGATTCTGATTGTAGCTATAATGTCTCCACTTCTATAAACCCGCTAAGCGGGGAGGGGAAGTGTACTTTGACAATTGAATAATTGAGAATGTAAAAAAATAGTGCAAGTCAAAATAGTAGATAGTAGAAATAAA
>MHSF01000015.1 GCA_001822695.1 Candidatus Taylorbacteria bacterium RIFCSPLOWO2_02_FULL_44_35
GCAAGCAATTGAGCTTCTTCAAACTACAACAGTCGCTTCATTTGCCGGCGGGACTGATTCTGCTTCAAGGCAAAAGTGGTTGTCCTCTTGAATGGGAGGTCTACACCAGTGTCCAGCATTTGGCGCCCGGGTCAAGAAAGATGATTACCGTGGTTGCGCCGATGTTCAAAAATTGGGTGATTGAAGTGACTCTTGTTGTTGACGATAATCAACCTGATGATTTCATGCTTCAGAGAATTTTCAACGAAGCGGGAAAATCAGGCATCGGTCTTTTTCATCCGCCCAAGAAACAATTCGGGAAGTTCACTGTTTCTTTGCGGTCAAGTCGTGCATAGTTGAGTCGCGCAAAGTTCTGTGGAGTTCGGAGCGGGAGTAATTTATTTTACTCTCGCTTTTTTGTTTTTTAAAATGTAGAATGTTGGTATGGCGTTTTATACTAAGTTTAGGAATCAGAATTTTGAGCCGGAAGCAAAAGAACCGTTCAAAATTTCGCGCTCAAAAATTGATTTATTTTGGGAATGTCCCCGCTGTTTTTATCTGGACAGGCGCTTGGGTGTCAAACGGCCGTCAATGCCGGCTTTTACTTTAAACTCGGCAGTTGACCATTTGCTCAAAAAAGAATTTGACATTCATCGGGCGGAGAAAGAAGCGCACCCCTTGATGAAGAAATACAAAATCAGCGCCGTGCCATTTCAGCATCCAGATTTGGAAAAATGGCGGCATAATTTTACCGGTATTAGATTTATCCATCAACCGACTAATTTTCTGGTATTCGGCGCGGTTGACGATATTTGGATTGACGATAAAAATGAATTACACATCGTTGATTACAAAGCCACCTCTAAAGATGAAGTGATTGATAAATTAGCCGACACTCGTTGGCATGACCAATACCGCCGGCAAATGGAAATTTATCAGTGGCTATTTCGGCAAAATGATTTTAAGGTTTCTGATATCGGTTATTTTGTCTATGTTAACGCTTACAAAGACCGCAAGGCGTTTGATGCGAAATTGGAATTTGATGTGCGAATTATCGCTTATAAGGGCGACGACAGTTGGGTGGGAGAAATTTTAGTGAAAGCTAAAAAATGCTTATTGTCAGAAAAAATTCCAGAAGCTGGTGAACTTTGCGAATATTGTCCCTATCGCGAAGCAGCCGGCAAGGCATTCAAAGAAAAGGTTTTGAAAAAGTCCATAGTCGAAAAACCCGCCAAAAATTCCGGCACGCTTTTTTAAAGAATGAATAGCGTTTTTAAAAAAATTAACCGGGCAGATTTTGTCAGAGAAGATTATCAAGCAGAGGCTGATGAAAATCATCCCCTGCCAATTGGTTACGGTCAGACGATTTCCCAGCCGTTCACCGTGGCTTTTATGCTGGAGCTTTTGAGTCCGCAAGAAGGCGACAAGGTTTTGGATGTTGGTTGCGGTTCCGGTTGGACGACCGCTTTATTGGCGAATTTGGTGGGTAAAACCGGTAAGGTTTTCGGTGTGGAAATTATTCCGGAATTAGTGGAATTTGGCCGAAAGAATCTCGCTAAATATAATTTCCCGAATGCGGAAATTGTTCAGGCCGGTGCCGAGCTCGGTCTGCCGAGCGAGGCGCCTTTTGACAGGATTTTGGTTTCTGCCGCTGCCGAAGAAATTCCAGAAACATTACTCCGCCAGCTCAAGGCTCCGGGCGTTATGGTTTTGCCAGTCAAAAATGTTATTGTCCAAATTAAAAAAGACGCTACCGGTGAAATTTCTAAAAAAGAATTCCCCGGCTTTGCTTTCGTGCCGTTAGTTTAGTTTGAGCTGATTGATTGGTATGATACACTATTTCCTATGACTTTTGAGGAATACCAAAAAAAGTCGCGAAAAACCGCTCTGTATCCAAAGGTTGGGACCAGTTTTGTTTATCCAACCCTCGGGCTTGCTGGCGAAGCGGGAGAAGTGGTGGAAAAAGTCAAGAAAATTTTCCGTGACGATAACGGCAAAGTAACGGTAAGCAAAAAAGAGGAAATTAAAAAAGAACTGGGCGATGTACTCTGGTATTTATCGCAAGTGGCTACCGAATTCGGTTTGTCTTTTGCTGTGATAGCAAAAACGAATCTTGATAAGCTTCGTTCACGAGTTGAGCGTGGCCGATTGCAGGGTAGTGGGGACAATAGGTAAAAACATGGCTACTCTTGATGAAATAAGAAAAAGTCGGTTGGAGAAATTAGCGGCGTTGCGCCGGCAAGGGATTGAACCCTACCCGATTTCGGCCAGTGTTGAACGACGGCAAATTGCCGATGTGGCGGAAAATTTTTCTAAATACGAAAAAGAAAAAGAGATTGTCGTTGCCGGCAGAATTATGGCGATTCGTGGCCAGGGCGGTTTGACATTTTTTACTCTTCAAGACGGCACGGGCAAATTTCAAGGACTTTTGAAAAAAGACGAGAGTGGCGAAAAGCTGTTCCAGCTTTTCGCCGACACTGCCGATACTGGCGACTTTATTGAAGCTAGTGGCACTCTTTTTATCACTAAGCGCGGTGAAAAGACATTGCTGGTAAAAAATTGGCGAATGCTGACGAAAAGTTTGTTACCTTTGCCGGAAAAGTGGCACGGTCTTCAGGACGCCGAAGCCCGCTACCGCCAGCGCTATTTGGACTTGCTTTTGAATCCCGATTTGCGCGCGCTCTTCGCGCGCAAAGCCAAATTTTGGGAGGCGACACGGGAGTTTTTGAAACAGCGCGGTTTTTTGGAAGTGGAAACGCCGACTCTGGAAATTACCACTGGCGGCGCCGAAGCCCGGCCATTTCGCACTCATCACAATGATCTTGATTTGGACTTGTATTTGCGGATTTCGGTGGGCGAACTTTGGCAGAAAAGATTGCTGGCCGGCGGTTTTGAAAAAACCTTTGAGATTGGTCGGACTTATCGCAACGAAGGCACCAGCGCCGAGCACTTGCAGGAATTTACCAATATGGAATTTTACTGGGCTTTTGTCGGCGCCAAGGAAGGAATGAAATTGTGCCGTGAACTTTATATCGCTGTTGTCAAGGCGGTCTACGGCAAGACAAAATTTGAAACCCGCGGTTTTAAATTTGATTTAGCCGATGAATGGCCGTTGGTTGATTACGCCGAAGAAATAGCAAGACAGACTGGTTTAGATATTGTCAAAGCTTCGGATGAAGAAATTAAGAAGGAATTAGACAAATTGGGCGTTTCTTATAAAGGCGAGAATCGCGAACGGCTTCTAGATACTTTATGGAAACATTGCCGAAAATCAATCGCTGGCCCGGCATTTCTTGTTGGTCATCCGAAAATCGTAGCGCCGCTTTCCAAATCCAATTCGCAAATGCCGGAAAAAACCGAAATGTTCCAGCCGATTATCGCTGGCAGCGAAGTCGGCCGCGGTTATTCGGAATTAAACGACCCGCTTGAGCAACAGGCGCGTTTTGACGAACAGAAAAAACTTTTAGCGGCCGGCGACGAAGAGGCGATGATGCCGGATGAAGAATTTGTGGAAATGCTGGAATATGGTATGCCACCGGCTTGCGGTTTCGGTTTCGGCGAGCGCCTTTTTGCTATTCTAGAAGACAAACCGCTCCGCGAAACCCAACTCTTTCCTTTGATGCGACCGAAGTAGCTAAAGCGCGAAATGTGGTAAAATATCCTCATGAGTTTAGATAAAAAACAAAATGGGGTTGTTTTTACTCCTGAATGGATAGCTGATTTTATGGTTGAAGAAGTTTTAAATGACCAAAAAATTACAGGGCAAGAAAAAATTCTTGACGCGGGTTGTGGAGAAGGTGTTTTTACGATTGTTGCTGCTGAAAAATTTGCGAAACTTTCTGGCAAATCGATAGAAAAAGTAATAGAAGAAAACATCTATTTTATTGACATATCAAAAAGTTATATAGAAAAAACTAAACAAAATCTACAAAAACTATCAAAAAATAAAATTGCGAAATACAATGCGACAATAGGTGATTTTTGTTTTAATGATTTTGATGAAAAATTTGATTTTATTATTGGCAATCCGCCTTATGTTCGTATACAGAATCTTAACGACAGAAGAGAGTTGTTACAAAAAAAGTTCATAACTGCCTCTAATGGATCAATTGATTTGTACTTCTGTTTTTTTGAACGAGCTCTAAATTTATTGAAAGAAAATGGCAAAATTTCTTTTATTACTCCGAACTCACATTTTTATTCTGCCGCTGGTAAAAATTTGCGAGATTTATTATTAGCTCACTTGGTAAAAATAATAAATTTTGATCACTTTCAGGTTTTTAAAGACGCTACTGCTTATACAGCAATAACATTTATGCAGAAAGAAAAGACTAACGATTTCTTATACTCTGAAAATTTTAAAGACAATTTTGAAAATATGGAGTATAAAAAAATTTTATCGCAATATTTGCGTGCGGATAGATGGAGGTTTTTTGATAAAGAGTATTCGGATAAGATCATTGCATTAAACAAGGAGTTTTCAACGCTTCAAGAAATTGCCGATATTCATTATGGGATTGCAACGCTCAAAGATGATGTTTATATTTTTTCACCGGAAAAAAGCGACAAATCGTATTTTTATTTTAACGGATTTAAGATTGAAAAAAATTTGTGCGTTCCTATTATTAAGGCTTCTATATATAAAGGTGAGAATCAAAATCTCTATTTAATTTTTCCTTATAAGAAAGAGAGAATAATCCCGAGTGATATTTTGCAAAATAATTATCCCGAAGCTTTCAATTATTTTTTGAGTAATCGTGATATCTTGGAAGCGAGGGATAAAGGCGGTGGTCAGTATTACGAAGAATTCTACGCGTTTGGGAGAAATCAAGGACTCAGGACAAGTTTTGGTAAGAAGATTATAACTAGCACAATGAATATTATCCCTCGTTTTTTTGTGATTGAAGATGAAAAAACGAGTTTTTACGCCGGGTATTGTGTTAAACCTAGAAGTGGTATTAATATCTATGAATTGTGTGATGTGCTAAATTCTGACTTAATGAGGGAATATATTAATTCGGTCTCGAAAAGTTATCGTGGCGGTTATAAATCATACGCAAAAAGTTTTTTGAAGGACTTTGTGCACCCGCAATTTTATAAGATTCAGCCGGTATTATTTTAATTAATAAAAATCATGAGTAAAATTCAAGGAGAATTCTTATTGGCGATTAATGATTCTTTTCTTGCTTACAACGAGGAAGGTGGGGCAAGAAGCAATAAAAAATTAATACCAATTCACAAATTTTTGGCTAATAAAATCTCGGACAAAATCGGCAAAAATTTTATCGTAAAATCACTAGGAGTTGGCGATGGCAAGGAGGCAAAATTTGATGGAAAATATTATCCGAAACGTCTCGATGTCTCAATTTTAAGAAATGAAAAAATGATTGCCACTATCAGTTTCAAATTTATAACCTCAAATTACAAACAAAACGCCAATAATTATTTTGAGCAATTGATGGGAGAAACCGCGAATATAAGAAGAAACGGCGTTGGTTTCGCCCATTTTGTGGTATTTCGCGGTGGCACCCCGTATTTTTTGAAAAATAAAGGAAACTTGAGAGGTAAAGAAGCCAAAAGAGAAATTGTTAAAGAAAGAGATTTGCAAAATATATAAAATTATTCAAAGATTTGGATTTCCCGCATAAGCCAGATTTAATGGGGATTTGTTTCCTGGATTTTGATGAAAGTAATAAACCGAGTTTTACCAACATAAATAAATTTGATTTTTCGGATGAGACAAAAAATCTACTTAGAAATGATTTTTCTTTGAATAATTTTTTAGATAAATTCGCACATTTGGTAAATCTGAAAAGCTGAAATTATGCTATATTGCTCCCCATGAATTTAGGATTTTGGGGAAAATTGAAAAAGCGCGGGAGGCCAATAATTTGCCAGGCGCCGATGGCGGATGTAACCGACGCGGCTTTTCGGCGATTAATTGCCAAACACAGCAAAAGTAAAGATGGAAAACTAGATGTGATGTGGACCGAATTTACTTCGGCTGATGGCTTATGTTCAGCGGGAAAAAATAAATTATTACATCTCTTGGAATTTTCCGAAAAAGAACGGCCAATCGTGGCGCAATTGTTTGGCGCTAAGCCGGATACGCTCCGCCGCGCCGCCGCCCTCGTGGCAAAACTCGGTTTTGATGGTGTGGATATCAATATGGGCTGTCCCGACCGAGCGGTGGAAAAACAGGGCGGCGGTGCGGCTTTAATAAAAAATCCAAAACTGGCGCGTGAATTGATTCGGGCGGCAAGAGAGGGTGCCGGGAAATTACCAGTATCGGTAAAAACCCGCATTGGTTATAATAAAAATGAATTGGCAACTTGGTTACCGGAACTTTTAGCCGAAGAACCAGCGGCCATTATTATTCACGCTCGGACGCGCAAGGAAATGTCCAATGTGCCGGCGCGTTGGGAACATATCCGCGAGGCGGTGGCGATTCGCAACCAACTAAAAAGCAAAACTTTGATTATCGGCAATGGAGATGTGAATGATTTGGCAGATGCTTATGAAAAAGTAGAAATGAGCGGCGCTGACGGAGTAATGATTGGCAGGGCGTTTTTCGGCAGACCTTGGTTGCTTTCTCAAAGGTTAAACCTTAAATCCGTAGAAAGGTTTAACCTTTCTTTGAAGATGCTACTGGAACATACCAAACTTTTTGATAAACTTTTGGGCAAGCACAAATCTTTCGCGGTAATGAAAAAACATTTTAAGGCATATGTTACCGGTTTTCCCGGCGCCAAAGAATTACGCGCGAAATTAATGGCCACCAAAAATGTCGCGGAAGTAGAGAAAATTTTACAATCGCTGGAACCTGAAAATTTTTCCTCTTAACCCTTCCCCGCAAGGCGGGGTGGGCTCCGACGAGATAAAAATTTTCAGGTTCCAGCGATTTACCTCAAAGTTATAAGTTATAAGCTACAAGTTACAAGGAACATGGAACCCTTAGCGTCAAAAATTAGGCCTAAGTCGCTGAAAGAATTTGTCGGTCAGGAACATTTGGTGGGCGTCGGCAAACCTTTGCGCAAAGCTATTGAAGACAAACATCTTTTTTCTTTTATTTTCTGGGGTCCGCCCGGGGTGGGCAAAACTACTTTGGCGAAAATTTACGCCAAGGTCCTAAACGCGCGCCTCTATGAACTTTCGGCGGTCTCGGCTGGGAAAGACGATATCAAGAAAATCGTTGAGGAAAAAGATACGCTTCTGGAACAACGGCCGAAAGTTTTATTTTTAGATGAGATTCACAGATTCAATAAAGCCCAGCAGGATTTTCTTTTACCGTTTGTAGAAACCGGCAAATTGACTTTAATCGGCGCCACCACGGAAAATCCGAGTTTTGAAATTATCTCGCCACTTCTCTCTCGCTGTCGGGTTTTTGTTCTCCAAAGTTTATCGGAAAAAGAACTTAAGCGAATTATCGTTCGGACAAAAATAAAAATCTCAAAAGACGCTCTTGATTGGCTGGTCGCGCTTTCAAACGGCGACGCGCGGATTGCCATTACCGCCATTGAAAACACCAATCGGCTTTACGGCAAAGTGACGGTGGAAAATTTAAAAAACACTTTTGAGCACACTTTCGTCCGTTTTGATAAAAAAGGGGAAGAGCATTACGACACCATCTCGGCTTTTATAAAAAGTATGCGTGCCAGCGATGCCGATGCAGCGATTTATTATTTGGCCCGAATGATTGAGGGTGGGGAAGACCCAAAATTTATCGCGCGACGAATGGTCGTCTTTGCCTCCGAGGATATTGGTTTGGTTCAACCGACGGCGTTGGTTGTCGCTAACGAAATTTTTGAGGCGGTAGAAAAAATCGGTTTGCCGGAATGCGCCATCAATTTGGCTCATGGGGTTGCGTATCTTTCTCTTGCTAAGAAAGATCGCTCGGCTTATGACGCTCTCCGTGCCGCCCAGCAAGATGTCCGCGAGTTCGGTAACCTCCCGATTCCGTTAAAAATCCGAAACGCTCCAACTAAACTAATGAAGGAGCTTGGCTATGGTAAAGGTTATGAGAAGTATCCAGACATCGGTAATGGTGAAAGTTATTTGCCGGAAAAAATTAAAGGGAAAAAATATTTGCGATTGTTTCAAAAATAGTTTTGTCGTTTGGTGAAAACCACTCAATTGTTTTATCTCGTTTAAACCAGGTCATCTGGCGTTTTGCATAATGCCAGATTTCGGTCTGGAGTTTTTTAATCATTTCATTTTTGGAAATTTCATCTCGCAAATGGCGGGCGAGGTAACGATATTCCAAACCCAATTCTTCCATTCGTTTCCAAGACAGACCCTGCCGATGTAATTTTTCTGCTTCCGCAATCATGCCGTGTCTTATCCGTGTCAGAAGACGAGTACGGATTTTTTCTTTCAATTTTTTCGGTGGCAAAGTTAGACCGATTTTTACAATTCTTGAGCGGTTGTGGAAATCAGATACCCACAAGATTGATGGATATCTGATTTCCACAGAATTCCGCGATGATTTAGCAACTTCAATTGCGCGAATTAGGCGGCGAGGATTGTAGCGGTCTATTTTTGCCGCCCGCGTCGGTGCTAGTTTTTTCAGCATGGTAAAAAGTTCACTGGTGGTTTTTTTCTCCAACTTGGCGCGCAGTTTCGGGTTGGGTGGTGCGGGCGGCAAAGAGATTTCTCCGAGTAAAGCGGAGATATAAAAGCCGGTGCCGCCGCAAATTATTGGAATGTGGTTGCGCGAAAAAATCGCCGCGATTTTTTCGCTCCCCAAGCGCACAAAATCGGCGGCGGAAAATCGTTTTTTGGGATCAGCGACATCTAAAAAATGATGCGGTATGCCCCGCATTTCTTTTTTAGTGATTTTACCCGTACCGATGTCAAGCCCTTTGTAAACTTGCCGCGAGTCGGCGGAAATGACCTCGCCATTCAATTTTTTCGCTAGCCGCACCGCCAACTCGCTTTTCCCAACCGCCGTTGGTCCGACAATTACCCATATATTTTTTTCTTCAAAAGACGCAGTTTTCACTAATCCTTTCCTATTATATTTAACCGAGCAAATTTCGCAATCTTGGAAATTTGGAACAAATAGGCAGGTTAGCGCACCAATTTCCCAGTCCCCAAATGCGACCGGCTCGGAGATTGGCGAATAAAAGTAAAACAAGGGCGTAGATAATATGTTGATCGATCAAAAATGAATTGGGATCTGGATAGGGAAAATCAAGACGGGCAAAATAATAAAGCAACATAAGAAACGCGCCGAGGATTGACGACAAACGAACCCCAATTCCCAATATCAAAGAAATACCCAATAGAGTTAAACTCCACTCGTTCACAAAATTTACCATTGGCAAGATGTTTGGTCCCATAAGCGATTGGTAAAACCATACAAAAGTTTTTGCTCCTTTCAAATATCCAGCCGCTGACCATTCTGGATTAAAAACTTTTGTTATGCCCGCATAGAAAAATAACCAGCCCAAAGAAATACGAAGAAGGAATAAAGAAATTTTTTGCGTCTTTGTCATATTATCCAAAAACTAAAATCTTGTTTCATAAACAAATTTTAGCACAATAAAAATCCAGCGCAAAGAGTCCGCGAGGGATTTTATAGGTCTGTCTTTACTTGCGAGCGTTTTTCAAAGCGCGAGTCCACCACAAAAGTTGAGTGATCATAGCTTTCACTTGTTCCGACTGCAAAGCGAAGAGATCTTTGGCATTTATCTTGCCGAATAGCACTTGAAAATACTGCTCGCCGGGAATGTGCACGGCGTTTCTGATGGGGGCCATCTGAAGCTCGATGGCGTTTAGGCGCAACTGCTCCACCGCGCGCGCTCCGCCGACGCCGCCATAACTTACGAAAGCAACCGGTTTGTTATTCCACTCCGGATATACCCAGTCCAGCGCGTTTTTGAGCACGCCGGATGTGCCGTGATTGTATTCGGGCGTAACCATAACAAAAGCGTCACCCTCCTCTATTTTCTTTGTAAAACGCGCAACCGCTTCGTTTTTGTATGGTTCTTGCTTGAACGATGGACTCATCGGTTCGTTGAAAAACGGCATAGCATAGTCGCGGAGGTCGAGCACCTCAACCGTGACCCCTTTCTGTTTCTCAATTTCTTCGGCAATCCAGGCGGCGGCCTTATCGCTAAAGCGGCCCTGGCGGGTGCTACCGGCAATTACTTTGATATGAAGTGATATATTGTTTGTCATAAGTTTGTATTAAGTTAATTTGATAAATGATAATTCGACGCTATGTTTTTCGTTTTTTCTTTGGCTTGAGCTCCTCCGAAAGATGTTTGAGAAGTTGGATAGTATGCTCGGCGTTGAGCGTATAAAGCACCTCCTGTCCTTGCCGTTCATCTCGCACCAATCCGGTTTCTTTAAGAACGCGCAAGTGCTGGGACACAAGGGGCTGGGACTGCTTTGTTTTTTCCGCAAGTTCACCGACTGTTTTGGGGCCGGAAAACAACGCCTCTACGATACGATAGCGCGGAGCGCTCCCTATGCCTTTGCCGAACTTTTTCATCGCTTCGCATAAATCAGTCATATAGAGATATTAGCATATTCTTATATAATAGCGCAAGTCCTTGCAGGGCGCCAATACTACAAATTCCCTTTTCTAAAACATTTGGGCTATAATTATTTATATGACTTCTTTTGCTTTACTTTTTACCCTTTCAGCTATTGGTATCAGCGAAACAGTTTATCTTATCCGCAAACGAATACTAATTCTGGTTATTCTCCGAGTATACTCACGGTTAAAAAAGGCGAAACGGTCACCTTCAAAAATCAAAGCTCGCAATCAATGTGGACCGCTTCGGCAGTGCACCCAACGCATCGCGCCTATCCCACCAGTGGCGGATGTCTGGGCAGTACTTTTGACGCCTGTGCTGGCGTTCAGTCGGGTAATAGCTGGTCATTCAAATTTGATATTTCCGGTACTTGGAAATATCACAATCATTTGAATCCCGGCGATACAGGCACGATTGTAGTTGAATAGATACTATGGCGCAAAGAAATTTTCCTTTTCATTTTTGATTTATATCAGTGATATGCGGGTTTCTTTAAAACCCAAAATATCCAAATATAAAAGTGTTAAATCCGACAAATAAGGCAGTTGTTTTATTTTTTCGAGAGGTAAAAATATTTGTTGTTTATGTTTTTCTGGTTCATTATTTTTTACTACTCCAGAATATTTTTTAACCTCAAACAGATGGCTGGACACCGTTACTGAATTACCAGCTCTGTTATAAGTATATTTTTTAAATTTAATTTCATCCGCTTTTTCTATCTTAATATTACATTCCTCACGAATTTCTTGCCTAAGCCCATCAAAAATATCCTGACCGTTTTTCACCTTTCCGACCGGTATTGTCCAAAACCCATATTTTGTATGTTCTTGTATTAGTATTTCCCCGTTTTCATTTTTTATCACCGCTGCAACCCCATGATGATCGAGGATATCTTCGTCATTGTAATTTATTCTTTTCATATTTCATCTTAGATAATGGGCATGGTGGGAGTTGAACCCACAAGACCTTGCGGTCATAGCATTTTGAGTGCTACGCGTATGCCAATTCCGCCACATGCCCACATTTTGCTAATGTTTCTTTAACCATCATTCTCAATGTACTTTTGCCCTTCGAGCTTTTCAGATATCTTTCTCTTCTAGTGGAATCCGCTTTTTCTAAAAATGCCTCGTAAAAAATTAAACGGGGCAACTTGAGATGGGTTGATCTAACTTTTCCGTTCTTATGCTCAGAGATACGCCTTTTTAGGTTGTCAGTTCTACCGACGTAGAATTTACCATTATTTAGCATTAAAACATAGGTGTAATACATTTTTGATTTTGCCATGTACCGTGTAAGGTACATGGCTACCCTGAACCCCATGTGGTTCAGGGTGAGTCCCGTGCGTCTACCAATTCCGCCATCCCGGCGCTTATTCGTCTAGTTTAAAAAAGTTTTCAACAAAAAGCAATTCCGACGCCCCGACCTTGCGTCGGAGGTCGGAACTCCGACCGCTTGCGCGTCGGAGTTTGATACCTTATAATTTACAAATAACCCCTAATTTTTATTTACATGCCCTCGCAATTTTTGAGTAATTCCATTTTTTGGATTGAAGTGGACAAAATCAGCCCGAATCCTTTTCAACCGCGAAAGGACTTCGACGAGGCGCGTATTAAGGACTTGGCGGATTCCATCCGGATGTATGGTGTGCTCCAACCGTTAGTGGTAACGCGCCGCGAATCCTTGAAAGACGACGGCGGTTTGGCAGTTGATTACGAATTGATTTCCGGCGAGCGGCGTCTGCGAGCAGCGAAAGTAGCTGGCGTCCGCGAAGTGCCGGTGATTATCCGCAACGACAGCAACGACGCTCGGACGAAATTGGAAATGGCGATTATTGAAAATCTCCAGCGCGAGGATTTGAATCCAATTGACCGAGCACGCGCTTTCAAACGTTTGGTGGAAGAATTTGGTTTCAAGCACCATCAAATTGGCGTTAAGGTCGGCAAGAGCCGTGAGTATGTTTCCAACTCTTTGCGTATTCTGGCATTGCCGGCGGAGATGCTGCAAGCTCTTAGCGAAGGCAAAATCAACGAGGGTCATACCCGCCCATTACTAATGTTGGTTGACCGGCCGGAAGAACAGATAACTTTGTTTAAGGAAATTATTTACAAAAAGATAAATGTCCGTGAAGCGGAGATGGTATCGCGGCGCATTGCTTACGACCGGGCGCGCAAGAAGGAGCGGATGTTTGACCCGGACATTGTCGCTTTGGAAGAGAGATTAGCGGAATCGTTGGGTACGCGGGTGAAAATTTCGCGTAGCGATCAGGGCGGCAAAATTTCCATTGACTTTTTCACCGACGACGATTTGCGAACAATTTTGGCGTTGGTAGAAAGCAATAAAAAGAAACAGCCGACGGAGATGCTAGAACGGTTTATTGAAGAACAAGAAAAACCAATGCCGTCGTCGGCAATAACATCAGCCGAAACAGCGACGGTAGGTAACGAAATCGCGTTGGAAGTTCCTTCCGTGCCGCTAATGCCACCGGAGCCAATCGAACCGCCTGATGACGACCTCTACTCCGTTCGGAATTTTACGATTTGATTTACAAATTTCTCGCAACCAAATTCTTTTTTGGCGATTATCTTTTCCCAATCGCATTTACCGCTTCGCGGATTTTTTTCTTGGCAAAATTGGTTTTTACGAAATTCAGCCATTTGGTGTTTGGCCGGGCGCTTTCTTTCACCAGAATTTCTACGATATCGCCATTTTTAAGTTTGGTGTCGAGCGAAACCAGTTTGCCATTGATCTTGGCGCCGCCGGCGTGATTGCCGATGTCGGAATGAATGGCAAAAGCGAAATCAATCGGACTGGCATCGATTGGCAAGTCCACCACATCGCCTTTGGGGGTGAAAACAAAGACCCGATGCTGGAAAAAATCCGCCTGCATGTTGTCAAAATATTCGTCGGTGCCGCTTTTCAAAAGTTCTGTTTGGGAGTCGGCGATTTGTTTAATCCAGTTGGGCACTTCTTTGTTTTCTTCCGCCGTACCATTTTTATTTTTACCAATAAAGGGGATGAATTGGGCCAGCCAAAGCAGGCCAAGCGTTTTTTCGCCAGCTTTCTTGCTTTCTTTGAAAGCCAGATGAGAGGCGACTCCGTATTCGGCCTGGCGGTGCATTTCTTCCGTTCTGATTTGCACTTCCACAATGCCTCCGTCGCCGGTAAAAACCGTGGTGTGAATGCCTTTGTAATCGTTTGGTTTAGGAAAAGCGATGTAATCCTTAATTCGGCCGGGCAATGGTCGCCAGTGACCGTGGATGGTGCCGAGCGCCTTGTAACAATCTTCCAGCGACGACACGATTATCCGCAAAGCCAGAACATCATAAACATTTTCGATTTCCATGTTCTTGCGCTGAAGCTTTCGCCACAAACTGAACAAACTTTTGACGCGAGTGTCAGTGTGAATTTTCGTCAAGCCGCTTTTCGCCAAAGTTTTTATCATTGCTCGGCTGAATTTTTCCAATTGGGCGGCACTTTCTTTTTCCCGTTGTTTCAGCAGGCTTTTGATTGTTTCGTATTCCTCGGGAAAGACATAAGGAAAAGCCAGATTTTCCAGTTCGCGATTGATTTTTCGCATTGACAGCCGATAAGCGAGCGGGGCGTAGATTTGTAAGGTCTCAGCGGCGATGCGTCCCTGTTTTTCCGGTTGGACATATTGCAATGTTCGCATGTTATGCAGGCGGTCAGCTAATTTGATGATAAGCACCCGTAAATCTTGCGACATTGCCACGAACAATTTACGCAAGCTTTCAATGTGCCGTTCCACGCCGTGATAATGCAGTTGGCCAAGTTTGGTGACGCTATCCACCAAAAATAAAATTTCTTTGCCGAATTCTTTTTCCAATTCTTCCGGTTTGATATTGGCGTCTTCCAAAGTGTCGTGTAATAAACCAGCAGCGACTGAGACCGGTCCCATGCCTTGCTCGGCTAAAATTTTGGCGGTTTCAAAGCAATGATTGAAATACGGTTCGCCGGAAAATCTTTTTTGCCCCTCATGCGCTTTTTCGGCAAACTTATACGCCTTTTCCACCAGCGCTTTATCGCTGTCCGAAATTCCGCCGAGCAAAGAAATGAGTTGGTTTAGGTCAGCCATAAAAGCTTATAACTTATAACATGTAGCTTGTAACATTAATACAAAGATTAATATAAAGAATAAAAAAAAGAAAGCCCCGCGAAGCGCGGGGCTGTATAGGTCACAGAAACAAATTGTTATTCAACTATATTTTTTCAACTTTCTTTTTTCTAAATCCTTTGAATTTTTTCGGCTCGGAGAGAATTTCCAAAGCGCGGGGGAAAGTGATGGTGTAGACATCATCGGGGGTTTTGAGCGAGCGGAAATCGCCATCACGGACGACATAAGGTCCGAAACGGCCACGGGAGGCGGTGATTTCTTTGCCGGCGGAATCCTTGCCGAGCAAGCGGGGCAATGACAAAAATTTCAAGGCGTCGGCGAGTGTTACTTTTGTAGGGTCAAGACCGCGCGGTAAGCTGGCGCGTTTTGGCTTGCCTTTACCTTTTTCTGTTTTTCCCAACTGAATATAAGGACCGAATTTTCCCGACAAAAGCAATATCGGCAAACCGCTTACCGGGTCAACTCCCAACGGCGTGTCTTCTAACTTTTTCACTTCCAAACCTTCCATAGTCAGCGCGCCGTCGCAAGCCGGATATTTTTTACAAGAAAGAAAACGGCTATTTTTGCCGAGTTTGATTTCCATCGGCTCGGCGCATTTCGGACATTTGAATTTTTCGTCGGCCTCGCCCAAATTGGTCGCTTTTTCCAATTTTTCTTTTTGTTTTACTTCTTTATGAAAGGGTTTGTAAAAATCGCCAAGCGTTTTTTCGTATTCTTTTTTACCTTCGGCGATGGCATCCAAATTATCTTCCATTTCGGCGGTGAATAAATCGCTGATATAAGAAGCAAAATGTTGTTCTAAAAACGAACTGACGACATCGCCGGTATCGGTTGGTTTTAGAGAACGGCCGATATTTTCCACATAACCACGGCGCTCAATCGTATCAATAATGGATGCGTAAGTGGATGGCCGGCCGATGCCGCGCTTCTCCAATTCTTTAATGAGTCCGGCTTCGGTATACCGCGAGGGTGGCTCGGTTTGTTTTTCTTCCGAGACAATTTCTTTGAGTTTCAACGCTTCATTTTTGGCAACTTTTGGCAATTCAGTATCTTCGCCGGCGGAAGCGGGGTCAGCTAAAAGCCAACCTTTGTATAAAGTGCGCGAACCGTTGGCGGTGAAAACAGGAATTGTTTTGTCGGAAGCGCCTACGGTAATGGCGGTGCGGAGCAATCGCGCGTCTTTCATTTGCGAAGCCAGAGCGCGTCGGTAAATAAGTTCGTAAAGTTTTTTCTCATCAGTGCCATAGCCGGCGCTGGCGCGGTCAAAATGCGTTGGACGAATTGCTTCATGCGCCTCTTGAGCATTTTTGGATTTGGTTGCGTATTGACGACTTTCATAATGCTCACTGCCGTAGGTATTTTTAACGGCTTGTCCAAGGGCAGTCAGAGCGGAAGCGGCTAAAGTTACACTGTCCGTTCTCATATAGGTAATATGGCCAGCTTCGTAAAGTTTTTGCGCCGCGCGCATGGTCCGCGAGGGCGAGAAACCCAAACGGTTTGACGCGGTTTGCTGGAGCGTGGAAGTGGTGAAAGGGGCGCGCGTCGCGCGGCGCGTCTCGGTTTCGGTTACATCGGCGACTGTCCACGGCACTTTTTTCGCTGCGGCAATAATCCGCTCGGTTTCTTCCGCAGTTTTCGGTTCAATTGAACAAGTGGCGCGGAAAGTTCCGTCTTTCGCATTAAAGTTCGCAAAAATTCGCCAGAAGGTTTCTGGTTTAAACGCTTTAATCTCGCGTTCCCGTTCCACCAAGATCCGAAGAGCGGGGGACTGAACGCGGCCGGCGGACAAACCATAACGCACTTTTTTCCAAATTAAGCCGGATAGGTCATAACCGACTAACCGATCCAGAACGCGCCGCGCCTCCTGGGCGCGGCGCAAATTTTGATCAATCACCCGCGGATGCGCCAACGCTTCTTGAATAGCGTCTTTAGTAATCTCATGATAGGTTATTCTCTTAATTTTGGAACTTGAAATCCGGTGTTTGGAAACGCCCAAATTCTTTTCAAGAATTTGGGCAATGTGCCAAGCGATGGCTTCACCTTCGCGGTCGGAGTCGGTGGCTAAAATTATTTCATCAGCTTTCTTCGCGGCGGCGGTAATTTCGTTTACCACTTTTTCTTTTCCTTTGGCGATTTCGTAATGGGGAATAAAACCGCCCTCAATGTCCACGGCGTTCTTGTTTGATTTGGGCAAATCACGCACATGGCCGATCGAAGCGCGCACCAAAAAATCATGGCCGAGATATTTCCCGATGGTCTTGGCTTTCGCCGGCGATTCCACAATCAAAAGTTTCATTTACTTAAAGTATTACACGGAGTTTGAATACTTGGCAAATTTAGAGTTTGACTAAAATACATTTATCTGTATTATATAGGTAGGAAAGGAAAATGGTTTATGGAAAACAACTCGCACCTGACAAAAGGATGGGTGGAAATGAATGTCAAAGCGGAATTTGCCGATCTGAAAGGATACCTGGTTCCCAATGTCTTTCAGGATACCGAAATTGAAGCGGCCGACGTCGTTCCGCTTTTGGAGGTTCTGTCAGGAAAAATTGGTAGGCAGATTGTCCTTAAGATGAGAAAACCAAAAAAAGGATGGCGCATATCCACCATTATAGGATATGTTTATCACCGACAAGACGAATTTCCACTCATCAATTGAACTCCATTTGAATTTGCGTCGCGGCGCATTGGCAGATGGAGTTTTTTGTTGGTATAATTTAGCCGATGGCTTTTTTATCTTTTCTAAATAGAAAGACCGAGCAGAGTTATTTGCTGTTTGATATTGGTAGTGGCAGCGTCGGCGGCGGTGTGGTCACATTTAGCGGCGGCAAACCGAAAATCGTTTATACCAATCGCGAGCAATTTCTTTTTGAGCGGGCAATCAGCCAAAAAAAATTGCTTGCCAATATGCTTCGGGCTCTGGAAAAATCGGCGAGTGACATCCAAAAGAATGGAATGTCGCACCTTACTTTCACGATGTTTGGCGATCGGCGCATCAAAAATATTTTCTGTGTCCTGTCGGCGCCCTGGTGTTTATCGCGGACGAGAGTTTTGAAAATAAAAAAAGACGAGCCGCTGTTTATTACGCCGAATCTTTTGGAGCAAATTGCCGAAAATGAAGAAATGGAGTTGGGTAAAGATGCGTCGACTATTGGCGACGGTCTTTATGAAGACAAAGCCAAATTTTCCGCGGTGGAGAAAAAGTTGATCAAGGTGCGTCTCAACGGTTATGAGTCACGGCTGCCGATTTACAAAAAAGTGTCTAATCTAGAACTATCGCTGTTCATCAGTGTTACCACCGAGCAAATCAAAGATGCCGTTGAGAGAACTATCGCCAAAGTTTTCGGCCACCATCGGCATATTGGATTCAATTCTTTCGCTTTAACTTCGTTTGTTGTTTTGCGCGACTCTTTTCCCAATAAGCAGGACTTTATTTTTATGGACATCAGCGGCGAGGCGACGGAATTAACTTTCGTTCGCCACCAAGTCATTCTGGAAATGGCTTCTTTTCCTTTTGGTCGCAACACTTTAATCAGGCGATTGGCGCAAATTTTGAAGATTGAACCAGCCTTGGCGGAATCCTCGCTGGCGCTTCGCTTAAGTGGCAAAACCGAAGAAGCGCTTAAGATTGCCGGTGATGAATGGTTGAAGTTTTTGGATGTGGCTATCGCCGATTTTGCCAAAGAAGATTTCGTGCCGACTAATGTTTTTCTAACTACTGACCAAGATGTTCGTAAATATTTTGAAAAGCTGATTGGCCAACAGGCCATCGGCCAATTCAGTTTGGAAGGTGAAAAATTGTCGGCGATTTCCTTGGACGAAAAGGTTTTGAAAAATTATTGCCGTGTTAGCGGCCAGATTGAAGTCGACCAGTTCATTTTGATTGAAACCCTTTTCCTCCGCCGCGTTACCCAGAATACCAGGCTTTAATTTTTTGAGTTATCAACAATTGCGCGTTAAGAAAGAAGTGGTAAAATAAAACCGTGCCTAAACAAATTATTCAAGATGTTGTGCCGCCTGGCCGCCGGTCAATTCGCCGGATTCCTTTGTCGTTCAGTCGCAAGATAACTGAAAAAGAAATTGACACCGAACAAATTTTTAAAAACCACGGCAAAAAGCGCGGGCCGAAACTTGGCATTTGGCTGGTGGCCGTCGTTGCGGTTTTAGTTTTGCTGGTTGTCGCCGCTTTTGTTTTTTCCGGTGCGACAGTAACCATTGAGCCCCGCCAAAAAAATATTACGGTGAATATTGAAGCGGTAGCGAAAAATCCCGCTGGGGTTGGTGAATTGGCTTACGAGACAATCGCTGTCGGCAGCGCCAAGACCGTTTATCTCCAAGCGACCGGCGAATCAAAAGTAGAAAAAAAGGCCTCGGGGGTGATCGTTATTTATAATAATTACAGCAGTTCGCCTCAACGATTGATAAAAAATACCAGATTTGAAACGCCAGCCGGTTTGATTTATCGGATTGAAAAATCAGTTGTGGTGCCGGGCCGGCGGGTGGAAAATGGCAAGACCATTCCCGGTAGTTTGGAAACAGCGGTGTTTGCTGATTTGCCTGGACCCGATTACAATATCGGTTTGACCGATTTTACCGTGCCGGGTTTCAAAGGCACGCCACGTTATGAAGGTTTTTACGCTCGTTCCAAAACGACGATGCTCGGCGGTTTTATCGGCAAGGTGCCAACGGCCCCGGAAGATAAAATGAATGAGGCCTACGCGAGCGCCGAAGCGGAGCTGAAACAGACCTTGGCGCAAAAAATCAGCAACCAAAAGCCCGATACTTTTGTTTGGTATCCAGCGGCGCTATTATTTGAATCGGTGAGGCAAATGCCAACGGCGGCCGCCGGTTCCATGATTACTCTTTCCGTCAATGCCACTTCCACGGCGGTGGTTTTTTCTAAATCGGTCTTGAGTCGTTACATCGCCGAGCACTCAATGACCGATTACGATAAGGAGCCGGTATTAATTGACAAGCCCGGTGACTTAATTTTCACACCGCGTTTTTCAACCAATGCGGCCGCCGGTGATTCAATCCCGTTTTCCTTGAAAGGCGAGGCGATGGTTGTTTGGCAATTTGATTCAACTAAGCTTAAAAGCGACTTGGCCGGCAAAAGCAAAAAAGAAATTTCACTGGTCATCGCCGCTTACCGCGGCATCGCCCGGACCAGTGTCGTCATCCGGCCTTTCTGGAAAAGTAATTTTCCCGACCACCCGGCCAAAATCAAAATTAACATAATATTGACTTCAAATTAGCCGTCTGCTACAATGCTTTTGTTCCTAAGTTTTAATGGAAAAATCGAAAGATAAAGAGGTTTACGCGTTCGGAATAGTCACCGAGGCGTTACCTAATACGCTATTTAGGGTTGAGTTGGAGACGAACAATAAGATGATTATCGCTTATCTGGCCGGCAAGATGCGCCTTCATCGCATCAGGGTCTTGGTTGGCGATAAAGTCAAGGTCGTCATTGATAACTACGGCGAGAAAGGACGAATTGTCCAAAGGCTCTAACCCCCTGGCGTTTTTTTAGTTTTTAATTACACGCTTTTTGTATGCGGGTTAAGGCGTCAGTTAAAAAAATATGTCCAAAGTGCAAGACAGTCCGGCGCAAGGGCCATCTTTATGTTACCTGTTCGGCTAATCAGCGCCATAAGCAACGGCAAGGTTAAAAATCATGCGTATTTTGGGTGTCACATTACCGGATAATAAGCGGATGGAAATTGCCTTAACGGCGCTTTACGGCGTTGGTCGGCCGCGAGCGCAGTATATTTTGAAAGGGGCCGGTGTTGATTTTGGTAAAAAAGCGCCAGCCGTGACCGAGGCAGAGGAGACCGCCATTAGAAAAATTGTGGAAAAAATGCAGATCGAAGGCGATTTGAAACGCACCGTGGCCAGTAACATCAAGCGACTCAAAGATATCAAATGTTATCGGGGCAGTCGCCATTCAAAAGGTTTGCCGGTTCGCGGCCAGCGCACTAAGACCAATTCCCGCACTCGGCGCGGCAATGTTCGTAAGACCATGGGCACGGGGAGAAGAAGGGTGGAGAAAACATAATCGTATGGGAAAAAAAAGAATCGTAAAAACCGAAGAAAAAACCGCCCCGACAGCCGTCGGGGCGAAGAAAGTGTCATTCGTAAATAAAAAATTCGAGCGCGGCGTTTTGCACATTCAGTCAACTTACAATAACACAATGCTTACTTTAGCCGATGAGGGTGGCAACGCGGTCTTCTTTTCTTCCAGTGGCGCTCTTGGTTTTAAAGGTGCCAAAAAGGGTACGCCATTTGCTGCCGCCAAAGTCGGCGAAACACTAGGTGAAAAAGCCAAAGCCGCTGGTATTAAGGAGGTTTCGGTGATTGTCAAAGGTGTCGGGGCTGGTCGGGAGTCGGCCATTCGCGGTTTTATTTCCAAAGGCATTGGTTTGCTTAAAATAAAAGATATTACACCAGTGCCGCACAATGGTCCAAGACCTCCTAAACCCAGGAGGGTTTAGGAATTTCCAAGCTCCAATTATCAAGCTCCAAATAATAATTAAAATTTAGTATTTAAAAATTGAAATTTGTTTGGAATTTGGGACTTGTGATTTGGAACTTATAATTTTCTTAAATTATTATGATTAGAAAACCGAGATATAAAATTGGCCGGAGATTGGGTTCAATCGTTTACGAGAAATGTCAGACGCCGAAATTCGCCTTGACTAAAGAACGAGGTTTCGCCAGAGACAAGCGGCCTCGCGGCAAAAGTGATTTCGGGGTTGTTCTTTTGGAGAAACAGCGGGCGCGGCTGATGTATGGCGTGCCCGAACGGCAGTTCAAACGTTATGTGCAAGGAATTATCAGAGAAGGCGGCGCTAATCAGGGTGAAATGCTTTATAAAAAACTGGAGTCTCGAATTGATAACGCTGTATTTCGGCTCGGTTTGGCGCCGACGCGCGCGGCCGCTCGCCAAATGGTTTCTCATGGTCATATTTTGATAGACGGCATCAAAGTGACAATCCCATCCCAAGCAATTGAAGAAGGTAATATTATCGGCATTCGTGTCGGCAGTTTAAATAAAAAGATTTTCGCGGAATTAGAAAATAAATTAAAGGAAGTTCAAGCGCCGAATTGGTTGAAGCTTGATGTGGCTAAAAAAGAAGCCGAGGCCGTTGGTTTACCCAAATTAGATCAGGGAGCGCCACCTCTCAATTGGAGTGGCATTTTGGATTTTTACAAGCGTTAATTTTAGCAAAGAATTATCAGTTAATTTTATTATTATGGACCAAAGCATAGTTTTGCCTTCCAAACCAAGAATAGTTCGTGAAAAGGATAATCTTGGCATCTATGAAATAGACGGTTTATATCCGGGTTATGGCCACACGCTTGGTAATTCTTTACGACGGATAATTCTTTCTTCTTTGCCGGGGGCAGCGATTACTTCGGTTAAAATTGAAGGCGTGTCCCATGAATTTTCCACCATTGACGGTGTCAAAGAAGATGTGGTAACAATTATTCTTCAACTCAAGAAAGTTAGAATTAAGGTTGCCGGTGAAGGCGCACAGTCCTTGGAGCTTAAAGTCAAAGGCCCTAAAGAAGTGACGGCGGCTGATATAAAAACACCGGGCCAAGTGGAGGTCTTGAATCCAGAACAACATTTGATGTCTATAACAGGAAAAACCGAAATCCGATTAGAAATTACCGTTGAACAGGGTCTCGGTTATGTCCCCAAAGAAGCGCTTCAAAAGGAACGGGTAAGTATTGGCGCTATTGCTGTGGATGCCGCCTTTACCCCGATTCGGCGGGTTAATTATGAAGTTGAAAATATGCGGATTGGCAATAGAACTGACTTCAATCGTTTGCGCGTTACTATTGAGACCGACGGTTCGCTAAAACCAGCTGAGGCCTTGTCTCGTTCCATTGGAATAATGATCAATCAACTTAAAGCAGTGGTTGGTTTTCAAGAAGAAGAGTTGATCGCGGTAGAAAAGGCCAAGTTGGCGGAAGATAAACCGATAGAAGAAAAAAAGAGTAAAATTGTTTTGGACCCGGAATTATTGAAAACAAGAATTGAATCACTCCCTTTGTCCCAAAGAACGATTAATTCTTTGACTGACGGCAACATTCGCACTTTGGGCGGTTTGGCGCGCAAGAAGGAAGAAGATCTTTTGGATATTGATGGTCTGGGCAATAAAGGCGTGCAGGAAATTCGCAAATTGTTATCAAGTTATAATGTTGTTTTGAAATAAAAATGAGACATCACCGAGTCAACAGGAAATTCGGTCGCGAGAAAAATCAACGGAACGCTTTGCTGATTTCTTTGGCGAGCAATTTGATTTTGCGCGGAAAAATTCGCACTACTGAAGCCAAGGCCAAAGAAGTTAGGCCGTTCGTGGAAAAATTATTGACTAAGGCGCGACTCGGCACTCTAGCTTCTTTTCGTTTGGTGGCAGCCCGACTTCGTAGCGCTGAAACGGCAAAAATTTTAGCGGAAAAAATCGCGCCGAAGTTTAAAAATCGGCCGGGCGGTTATACTCGTATTACTAAATTGGTGCGACGCCGTGGGGATGCCAGCCCGATGGCAATTATTGAATTTGTGGAACCAATAAGCTAATATGCCCAACTCTATGAAAAATCGGACCATTGATGCTACCAATAGGGTTTTAGGCAGAATCGCTAGTGAGGCGGCATATATTTTAATGGGTAAAAATGAGCCGGATTACCAACCGAATGTCGCCGGCAAAACGGTTGT
>MHSF01000016.1 GCA_001822695.1 Candidatus Taylorbacteria bacterium RIFCSPLOWO2_02_FULL_44_35
CTTTATCTTTTGGTATGAGAACTTGGGCTGAAGGCAATGATGTGGAATTTGATTATTCGCAAATTCGTCCAGCTGGTTCGCGTTTGAAAGTTATGGGCGGCAAGGCCTCTGGACCAGACCCGTTGCGACGATTGTTAGATTTCACCCGCGTCAAAATACTAAAACGGCAAGGCAAGAGGTTAACCACTCTGGATGTTCACGACATTATTTGCATGATTGGCGACTGTGTTGTCGCTGGTGGTGTTCGGCGAAGCGCGATGATTTCGCTTTCCGATTTTGATGATAAAGAAATTCGCGACGCCAAAAAAGGCCAATTTTATCTAACCGACCCGCAAAGAAGTTTGGCAAACAATTCCGCCGTTTATACTCAAAGACCAACCAATGCCGAATTTTTAGAAGAATGGCTGGCTTTGGCGATGAGTGGTTCCGGCGAACGGGGCATTTTCAACCGTGGCGGTTTAAGCAAACAATTGCCAGAACGGCGCTTAAAACTTCTGCAACAAAAACATGCTGGCTACTTTTCGCCTGACGGCAATGTCATCGGCCCCATCGGCACCAATCCTTGCGGCGAGATTTTATTGCAAAGTAAACAATTTTGTAATTTGTCAGAAGTGGTTGCCCGGGCGGAAGATGATGAAAAATCATTATTGAGAAAAATTCGCATCGCCACCATTCTCGGCACTTATCAGTCCTCACTGACCAATCTTCCATATTTGTCAAAAGAATGGAAAGGGCACTGCGAGGAAGAGCGCCTGCTAGGCGTGTCCATCACTGGCCAGTGGGATTGTCCGGTAGTCCGCCAACCGGAGGTCTTGGAAAAATTGCGCCGAGAAGCGATAAAAGTCAATCAAACTTACGCCAAGCGCTTTGGCATCAGCGCTTCCACCGCCATCACTTGTGTCAAACCCTCCGGCACCCTGTCCCAAATGGTGGATTGCTCGTCGGGTATACATCCACGCCATTCACAATTTTACATCCGCCGGATTCGTATCGCCGCCACTGATTCGCTATTTAAAATGCTGAAAGACCAAGGAGTGCCTTATCATCCGGAAGTTGGTCAGGTACCAGAAAGCGCTACCACTTATGTTTTGGAATTTCCAGTCAAAGCGCCGACTGGCTCTATTTTCAAAGATGACTTAACAGCTATTGAGCAATTGGAACATTGGAAAATCGTCAAGACCAAATACACCGAACACAGTCCTTCGGTAACGATTTCGGTCGGTGATGATGAATGGATAGCGGTAGCCGATTGGCTTTACAAAAATTGGGACATTATCGGCGGTTTGTCATTTTTGCCCCGTGACAATCATGTTTATCAATTAGCGCCTTACGAACCCATTGATGAGAAAAAATATTATGAATTAGCCAAACGGCTAGCGCACTTGGATTTCTCTAAAATTATTTCCTACGAAAAACAAAATGAAACCGATTTGAAAAAAGAACTGGCGTGCGTCGCCGGGGTTTGTGAGATTGCGTAAAAAAATTTAAAAGACCGCCCCGATGTGCCATCGGGGCGGAGAAGAATAAGGACAAATTTAGCGCCAGTTTAGAAGGATTTGTTCACCTTCGGTTAAACCGCCCAGAATTTCCACCAAACCGTCGCTGGAACGGATGCCGATGATAATTTTTCTGTCAATAATCTGACCGTCGACCAGCACTTTGACAAAGGCGCCGTCGGTGCGGAAATCAATCGCCCGCGTCGGAACGGCCAAGACACCGATTTTTTCAGCTACAATCACTGAAATATTCGCCGTCATTCCTGATTTGGCAAAATCTATTGGCGTTTGAAAATTAAAAGTTACTTTGTAAGTCGGCACACCTTCAATCACTACTTCACCCGGGTCAATCTTTATTGTGCTGGCTTCAAATTTTTCGCCGGGGAAAGCGTCCAAATCAACTTCTGCCTTGCCGCCGACAACAATCCGACCGACATCGGCTTCCGGCACATTGGCTTCAATAATCAAAGTGTCCTCGGAAATCAAAACACCAATCGCTTCCGAAGCGGCAACCATTTGACCGACTTTAGCGTCCTGTTTGGCCACCAAGCCGGCGAACGGCGCGTAAAGATAGCTTTGACTAACAGCGTGTTTTTTAATTGCCGCCGCGGTTTGAGCGGCCAGCACTTTGGCTTCTCCGGCGGCCAGCGCTTCTAGTGTCGCGCCAGCCAGCATTAAGGCCAGCTGACTCTGCTGCAACATCAGGTTAGATTCAGCCTCACGGACATCTTGCTTAGCGACAGTCAAATTAGTAATAGCGGTATTAATCGCCGTTCGGGCGGTGGAAACATCGGAACGATAAGTTGTAATAGTAGAGGCCGTCAGCGAAGAAGTCGGCGACAAAGCGTTGACCACCAACGCTATTTTTTCCAAAAAATCGCGAATTGCCGCCAGATAATTTTCCGCCTGGCTAACTGCGATTAACAAATTGCCGTCATTCAAATCGGCTAGCAAATTCTGCCAGACGGTAAATTTGTTTTCCACCAACTGGCGGTTGATTTCCAAAAAACTTTTCAGTTGAGTGTCGGAAACAATAATATTGAGCTGGACATTGCCGGTCTTAGGATTGCTGAAAAACTGGTCAATATAGACGCCGATGGCATTACTGGATTTAGTGTAAGAATCGTTCAAATAATCGCGCAATGACTGACGGGCATCAGCCAGAGATTTTTCGGCGTTAAGGACTTTTGTCCTAGCTATGCTCACATCTTCCAACCGTGAACCGCGCTTAAGTTCCGCCAAGGCCGCTTCTTCCACTGCCAGATTGGCTTCGGCCTGCTTCAAGGCCAACATTTCATTGGCGGCGCCTAAGACGGCAATGATTTGCCCGCTAACGACCCGATCACCGGCTTCGGCGTAAATCGCGCTGACTCGACCGGTTCGCTCAAACGATAAAATCACGCGCTCGTCGGCTTTAACATTACCGGTAATGGCAACATCCTCCGTCAAATCCTGCCGCACTACTGTTGCCAAGTCATAACCATCGCCCTTGCCGCGGAAAAATAAAAAATAGGCCGCCAAAACGACAATGAAAAAACCGCCCGCTAAAAGCCACTTTTTAGTTTTAGAAAGTCTAAAAAAATACGCCTTCATTTGTGGGCATCATAACATTTTAAGATAAAAAACAATAGCGATGACCCTATCGGGAATCGCACCCGAATTTGCGCCTTGAAAGGGCGCTGTCCTAACTATTAGACGATAGGGCCAGAAAAATAGCTTATTAGCTGCCAGCTTTTAGCTTTAAGATAAGTCAAAAGAAGCAGATAAAAAATCATACCATCTTTTGAAAAAAACTCAAAAAATTGGTATTGTTTCTGTGGAGGAGTGGCTGAGTGGTTGAAGGCACCGGTTTCGAAAACCGGCATACCCGAAAGGGTATCGCGAGTTCAAATCTCGCCTCCTCCGCAATTCAGGATTTCGCAAGTGGAAAGACGATGCCTCGCGGCGCGAGACGCGCCGCTCGGCTAGGATTTGAAAGGGCTTTTTGGGCGAAAAGGAAAAGGATTTATTAATCAAAATATGGTTCGAGCCGATTTGTTTTAGAAATGTTGTCATTTCGAACTTATCACCACTCTCAAGCAATTTATCCGCTTGATTCAAGAATTTAACCCACGCACGAGCCGGTTCGAGCCAATTATTTCCCTTTTGTTCAAAATTTGGGGTACCGGTCATATGGATCGCATAAAGTTTGAGTATATCTCTTACCTACTCCAAATGAATTGCTTCGGCGCGGTGGATTTTTTCGGCTAGGGTAGGGAAGTTTTTGAGGGTGGGATCTTCGGCGATAATTCTTTGGGCTTCGGCGCGGGCGGCTTCCACCATTTTGAGATTTTTTAGCGCGTCCATAGCGATATCGGATAAACCCCATTGTCTCGTGCCAGACAACTCGCCCGCGCCGCGAATTTTCAAATCCAATTCTGCCAGTTCAAAACCATTAGCAGCTTGCTCCAGAGCTTTCAGCCGGCGGACCGCGTTGCCTTTCTGTGATTCGGTAAAGACAAAACAATAAGCCTGCTCATTGCTTCTCTGCACCCGCCCACGGAGTTGATGGAGTTGGGCCAAACCGAAATGTTCTGCCCCCTCAATAACAATCATCGTCGCATTTGGCACATTAACACCAACTTCCACCATTGAAGTGGCAACCAAGATTTTTATTTTCCTCTCCTTGAAATCAGCCATCACTCTTTCTTTTTCGGCTGGTTTCATTTTTCCGTGCAGGACACTAATTTCAAACTCTGGGAAAACTTCTTTTTTCAGCCGCTTGGCTTCAGCTTTCACCGACTTGGCTTGCAGGGCCAGTAATTTATTCTGATCGGGCTCATCAATACGCGGGCAAATAACATAGACCTGGTGACTGGCCATAATTCCGGCGCGAATTTTTTCGTAAGTCGCTTGCCGTCCGTCCGGTAAAACTAATTCGGTGATAACCGGCTTGCGGCCAGCCGGCATTTCGTCCAAGAGCGTCAAATCCAAATCACCGAAAATCGTCAGGGCCAAAGTGCGCGGAATCGGCGTGGCGGTCATGGAAAGCAAATGCGGCGCCGCTTCGCCCTTGCGAATTAATTTTTGCCTTTGGGCGACGCCGAAACGGTGCTGTTCGTCAATCACGGCAAAAGCTAAATGTTTAAAACGAACGGTTTTTTGAATCAAAGCGTGCGTGCCGATTAAAATCGGGATTTCACCATTGGCGACCCATTTCAAAAGCTGGCCGCGGGAAATTTTTGTCGCCTCATCAGGTTTTGATTTGGACGGAAATTTTAGACAACCGCTACTGGTAATCAAACCAATATTGATTGGCAAATGAGCAAAGTATTCAGTAAACGATTCAAAATGCTGGCGGGCTAAAATTTCCGTCGGCGCCATATAGGCGACTTGAAGATTGCCGAAATCTTGCTTGCCCTGAGCGATTTCGTGAGTCGAGGAGATTGGAGGGTGAGTAACAACGGCGGCATAAGCGGCGGCGGCGGCAACAAAGGTTTTACCGCTACCGACATCGCCTTCCAACAAACGCAACATCGGCCGATGTTTACCAAAATCGGTAAGAATATTGGCAAGAGCGCGTTCTTGAGCAGCGGTTGGCGCAAAAGAAAAACGATTTTTAAAAGCGGCTAAATCGGCATCATTGGTAGCAATTTTAAAAGACGGATTTTGTTCATAATCGCGCCGAGCTTTTTGCCGCTCCAATTGAATGAAAAAAACCTCTTCAAAAGCGAAACGCTTGCGAGCAGCGATGGCGTCGTTTTCGGTCTTGGGCGCGTGAATCCAGACCAGAGCAGTCTTAAGACCAGGCAGATTATATCTTTGTAAAATTTCCTTGGGAATGGGATCTTCTAGCTGATCTAGAATACTAATTTTTCCAGCCCAAGGCTGGTCGGTCTTGGACCGAAAAATCTTCTGAATGGCATGATAAAACCAATTGGAAGTAACACCGCGACTTTCGGGATACACTGGATAAAGATGATGGGCGGCGCCGGCTGAACCAAACAGCGACTCGCCAACACCAATGGGAATTTTTTCCACCTTTTCAATTTTGGGATTTGAGAGGTAGAAATCGCTCCGGCGGGACACAAAAATTTTTTCCGCTTCACCCTTCCCCGCAAGGCGGGGTGGGCTCCGACGCGTGTAAAAATTTTTGTGTCCCGCCTTCGCTCTCTTTTCACTAACTTTCCCTTCCACGCGCACCAATGAACCTTCCGAAAACATTTTGGCAATGTAGGGCTGATTGAACCAAACCGCTTTGATTTCACCGGTCTCGTCGGCAACTTTCGCTTCCGCCATGGGAATTTTCTTGTAAAAGGCCTTGCTGATTTTGAGATCGGAAATTTTGCCGAAAATTACCGCCGTTTCACCTTTTGCCAAATCACCAATATTTTTCGTTCGCGAAACATCGCCGTAACGGGCAGGGAAGTGACACAAAAGGTTACCGACAGTCAAAAGTCCCAGCTTTGGCAAAGCTCGTTTCTGATAAGGATTCAATCTAAAAATTTTTTCCAGTGGCGCGGCTACTTCCATATAAAATAATCTGTGTTAATATAACACAAATAAAGGGTATTAAACCGCCGAATTCAATTTCCAAGCGCAACACTATTAGCTAATAATACCTCATAGGGGGTAGAAAAGTTAAGACACTTCATCGGTCGGTTGTTG
>MHSF01000017.1 GCA_001822695.1 Candidatus Taylorbacteria bacterium RIFCSPLOWO2_02_FULL_44_35
CAACAACCGACCGATGAAGTGTCTTAACTTTTCTACCCCCTATGAGGTATTATTAGCTAATAGTGTTGCGCTTGGAAATTGAATTCGGCCTGTAGGGACTTGTCTTGACGGTCCGTGGGGCATTGACGCCTTTTTTAGCATTGGAGCATCAATCGTAACTTTTGATATTTCTCTGAGGGGCCATAAATCTGCAGGTAGGTTGCGGGCAGATTTCTTGGTTACCCCTGAAGATATTGATGAGAACTTCGCTGATGTGGGGAAGAGAATTGCTCTGTTACTCACCAAGAGAAAAACCGGGATACGCGAACCCTATCGCCCCCGCCTTTCACTGCGACCCTAAGCATCCGCCGCAGTTTTCGTTCTTCACTCAACGGTGGAACGAAAGACTGCGGCTTTTTTCATTTTCTGTCTGTATTTCCCTGCCCTTACGAGAATAATCTACCGCAAGCGAAATCTTGTAGGTGATACACCTTTTGTTCTTTCTGTCCGGGACTGCTTTGCTCTCAAATCAGATTCTTGCTATATTTTAGCTATGGAAGAGAATGAAAATTTGGCGCGGAAACGCCACTCGCTCGCCCACCTTTTGGCGGCGGCGGTTTTGGAGTTATATCCGGACGCCAAAAACACCATTGGTCCAGCGATTGATAATGGTTTTTATTATGATTTTGATAATTTAGAAATTTCCGATGCTGATTTACTAAAAATCGAAAAAAAGATGCAGGAAATTGTTAAGCATTGGGAAACTTTTTCCGAAATTGAAGTGTCGGTGAACGAAGCAAAAAAGATTTTTGCCGACAACCAATACAAACTGGAACTAATTGATGAGATTGTCGATAAAAAAGAAGGAGTTACCCTCTATTACTCTGGTCCTAAATCCAGTATTCCCTCTCTCTCTGATTTAAAAACTAGCCGCTCGCAGCTAGTAGCTAACAGCTTTCTCGACTTGTGCCGTGGCGGCCATGTTGAAAATCCCACTAAAGACATCGCCGCGGGTTCGTGGAAACTTTCGCGCATCGCCGGCGCCTATTGGCGGGGCGATGAAAAAAATAAAATGCTGACCCGCATTTATGGCTTGGCTTTCGCGTCAAAAAAAGCACTGGCAGATTATGAAAAACGAATGGTGGAGGCGGAAAAACGGGACCACAAAAAACTAGGCAGAGAGTTGGATTTGTTCACCTTCTCTGATTTGATTGGCGCCGGTTTACCGCTCTGGACGCCCAAAGGCACTTTGCTTCGGGATTTATTGGAAGGTTTTGTATGGGAATTACGAGTAAGGCGCGGTTATCAGCGAGTGGATATTCCTCACATTACCAAAAAAGAACTTTACGAAAAAAGTGGCCATTGGGATAAATTCAAGGACGAACTTTTCAAAATAAAAACTCGCGAGGGGCACGAATTCGTGATGAAGCCGATGAATTGTCCCCACCACACCCAAATTTACGCGCGGAAACTTTGGAGTTACCGAGAATTACCTCAACGCTACGCCAATACAACCAAGGTCTACCGCGATGAACAGACAGGAGAATTGGCCGGACTTTTACGGGTGCGCGCTATTACTCAAGATGATGCCCATGTTTTTTGTCGGCAGGAACAAGTGAAAAAAGAGATTGTCGCTATTTGGGATATTATTACCGAATTTTATGGAGCTTTTGGTTTCAAACTTTCTATTCGGTTGTCGCTTCATGACCACACTAATATGAAAGTTTATCTTGGTGATGAGGCAACTTGGCAAAAATCTGAAAATGAATTGCGGGCTATTGTTAAAGAAAAAGGTGTGAAGGCGGAAGAAGCGTTGGGTGAAGCGGCATTCTACGGGCCAAAAATTGATTTTATGGGTGAGGATTCGTTGGGAAGACAATGGCAAGTGGCAACGATTCAACTGGATATGAATATGCCCGAGCGGTTTGATCTAGTTTGTGTTAATGAAAAAAATGAGCGAGAAAGAATCGTAATGATTCACGCGGCGATTATGGGCAGTATTGAAAGATTTTTCTCAATTCTAATAGAGCACTTTGCCGGCGCTTTTCCATTGTGGCTTTCGCCGGTGCAAGTGAAAATTTTGCCAGTTAGTGAAAAGCAAATCAGCGCGGCTCGCGAAGCGCTCGCCGCACTTCTAGCTGTTGGCATTCGCGCCGAATTGGATGAGAGCAACGAAACGCTTGGCAAGAAAGTTCGCGCCGTTAAAATTCAAAAAATTCCCTACTGGCTGGTGATTGGCGATAAAGAAATTTCCGCCAACAAAGTTACCCTAGAAAGCCGTGTTCAAGGCAACCTCGGCCAAATTTCTATCGCCGAATTAATTTCCAAATTCCAAAAAGAAATTTCAGAAAGAAAATAAAATAAAATAAAAAATAAAAAAATCGCCGTCCCGATGTAACGGGGCGGCGATCGATGTGCAGGAGAACTCAATGCTTCACCGAAAGTGCTTTGAGTATCTTCATCGCACAAAGCGACGAGAGCACAGACGCCCAAATGGAGTTTGGCTGGGTCATCGAAGTACCCACCGCACTGTACTTGGACACCCGATGATTCTTGTGGCGCGGGCGCTGTGGGCGAAACATCACCGACGATTTCAGTTTGATCCACATCCATAACGGGCGCAGTGTCGTCTGTTGTATTGACAGAATTGGTCGGCGGTTCCGGTTCTTGATGATCGGCAGTATTTCTACTGGTGCCAATTCGCAATTCACGGATCATTTCGTTGGTGACAATCATCATCCGGCCGTTGAAGGAATGATTCATTTCCTGAAAAAGCGTGTGGCCGTCGCGTGCTCGTCCGTTGCCGTTTATAAGCTGGAAATGCGTTTCCACAGTTTCGTTGTTGCAACCGACATACAATTGCACCGTAAACGGGCAACCGCGCATGAGTTTAATTCCCTGTTTTGGGAAAAATCTGCGTCGATCGCCACCGATGTATTGAAGTTTGACATGATTTTGATCATAACCGCACTGTCGGCATAAGACCAAAACAACATTTCGAACTTCGTGTTCCGGCGGCAATCCGTGTCGCTCTTTGGGATAGTTTATTTGCATATTTCTCCTGGTTTTGGGGTTTAGTTGTCAATGTTCGTATTACTCGATATCATTTAAGCATATAATAGTTTTGTTGTCAAATTTATTTAAACCTGTCAAAATTTTGCCGGTGGGAGAAAACCATAAGAAATTTCAGAAAGGAAATAAAAAAATAGTAAATAACAGCCATGGCGGTGATTTGCTAAATTTACCGAGATAGTTTTTAGGCATTGTCTTTTTTAAAAAAACGGGCGCAGTTTGTTGGTATACCAACAAACTGCGCCCTGAACCACTAACAATGCCGTAAACTACCCGCCATTTGCCTTTTTCGTTCCACGGCAATGAGTGACATCACGATTCGGCAGATGTCGTCAGCGGTGTATGACGGTGAAACGAATACCGGTATGATGTTCGGGTCAATTTCTCCATTGACTTGCCTGTTCACGAATCTCTCGCGGGCATTTTCCGAACTCTTTACTTGTAAACCGATGTCGCCGACATCGGTTGCGAAAACAACATCAATACCTTCGCTGTCTTCTTTCGGAGTGGCTTTTCTTACTTCCTTGAGCCAGGAAATTTTATTTTCCCACGGATACTCTTCGTTGAACGCGGCCACCACTCTTCTTTCGTTGTTCACCCCAAGCCATTTTTCGGTTTGAAGCATGAGAAAATTTAGCCGCTCAAAGCGATTCCTTTTTCTTTTTTTCAAGTTATTCACTCTCCTTTCCTATCTGATATGATACAACAGAAATATAGTTTTTGTCCAATTTTATTACTTCAACTCCGCAATCCGCATCACCGCCAACTTAAGGCCGATGGTGGAATTTTTGTAATTTTTATCAACAATAGAAAGCAGGATGCTGATAACTTCTTCGGTTTTTTCACCGCTCCACCGGGAAATAATTTGCGACAAAACGAAATTACGCCGGTTATTATCGCTCTCCAAGCGGGCGCGGTAGGCGCCATCAAGTTCCATAATCGTTTCGCGGACAAAGCGTTCAACAGATTTGCCTCCTTCCCGCAAAGTTCGCAAGTGATTGGCGACAGCTTTTTCATCGCCGCGCGCCAGCAAGCTGACGAAAGTATTGACTTCCGCTATTTGGTCGATGGCCGGAGAAGTTTTCGTGGTGGCCGACGGTGCCACCGGCATTATCGGTGCGTCCGGCGCAATTTTTTCCGGCGCGCCGTAACTTGGCACGGCGACTGACTTTTGTGATAACAGGGCCCCGCTGACTTTTTCTTTGTTCAAAAGCAGCCAACCGTCCTCGCGTTGGAATTTAACCTTGGCATTTTCTATGGTTTTCCCGAGCGTGACAATCGGTTCCTCGCCTTTGGCCACGGCTGTCTCAATAACCGTTTTCAAACCGTCGGGCGAAATTAAAGTTCGTTCCTTCTTGGCTTCTATCGCCAGTAGAGTTTCTATTTCTGATGTTGCCGGCGGTGTGTGGATAAGCGGTTGGGTTTCAAGCAAAAGGTCATCGGTTACTTCAAAGGCATTTAATGATTGCTCCGCTGGTTTGAAAATTGTTTTGGAAGTTGGCGAAAAACGGGCGTGGATGTTGCCAGCCAATTGTTCTGCTAATTCCGCCACCTTGCGGTTACGCAGGGCATAGACGACTAGCGCACTCCAGATTGCCAGACCGAGGGCGAACAATAAAATTTTGCCGGCACCGCTCAAGCCGGTGTAGGGAATCTGGGAAAGGTAAACGAAAGCCAACGGCGCTTTAATCGCTTTTTGTAATAAGACGACATTCGGTTGGTTCAATCCCCCGCCACCGCAATTGCTTTGACAACCGCTGGATGGCGGATTTGTCGGCGGCGGGTTTTCCGGCGGCGGGTTAACGGGAGGTTGTTCTGGAGGAGGTTCCGTGGCTGGCGGAGTTTTAACCGTTATCGAGCAAGTTCGGGCAATTTTTTCAATTTTACTCGGTGTGATAACCAAAGAAATTTTTACCGAAGCGTTTTTAATGCCATCGGTGGCATAGGTTTTAGAAACCGATTGAGCGGTACCGGACAAATTTTCGTCACCCGACCATTGCCAAGTATAATAAGTGCCGTCGCCCGGACTAGCGGTCGAGGTTTGGCTGGCTGTCCAAGTGATTGTCTCGCCAATATTGACTTCGGCCGGCAGGCCGGCGCAAGAGCCCTGTAAATTCCAAGCAAAAACCGGTTCGGCGACTAGTAGCGCCGCCGAGACAAAAATCAATCCAACCAATATTTTCTTCGCCTTTTCCATGATTTTCATATATAACCTGATAATCATTATTTAATCAAGTCCACATTGACGAAGTCCGCCGTTACCACAAACCGGTCGGTTCGTTTGCCAAAAGTATCACAAGTAGAAAGCGTTAGTTTTCTTTTGCCTGTTTCAAATTTAACCAATGCTTCATTTTGAGCAACCAGCGAAACTGCTGTTACTTTGTAAATATATTCTTTCTCGTCAGAAAATAATTTTATTTCATCTCCCAGCTGGAGTTCACTGAGGCGATTCAAGGATTTGAAAGCTTGATTGTGAACGGTAGCCCAATTAGTGCTGTGGCCGAAAAGAAACATATTGGTATTGTTTTCCAGCGAACCGGAGCCGGGATAATGGACGACACCCTTGAGTAATGCCGCGTCTAATACGGCAATGTCGCGGCTTTGGGGATTTTCCACCGGCGCGTCCACGCCAATTTTTTCAATTACTAAGCGGACTGGTTGTTTCCCCGCCGATGAGGTGGGCGGTCTCACGGACAAGTCGGTTATTGCCACTGTTGGGCCAGCAGTATTCTCCGTCTTAGCGAACAAAGCCAAAACCACCGCGTTCATTTCTTTGACTTCGACTGGCGCTAGGCCAATAGCCGAAAGCAAACCATAACTAACGGCAAAAACAACGAACCAAGTTATGAATATGTTTTTCATGGATGATGGCGACTTGACCCCGTTAGAGGTATTGCCCTATCACTTCTAACGGGGTTGACAATTATCCAATCAGTGTTATACTTGCTTAACATACACGATTTATAAAAAATGTCAATGTTTATGAATTATTCCAAAATCATTAACCATACTGCTTTCGCCGCTTTGCTGGTAACCGGCGCTTTCGCCGGTTTTGTGATTGGCGTGAAGTTACCAGCAGCTTTTGTTTCGCTTTATTCGGCGCCAGCAACCGTTTCCGTGGCATCAGTAATTTCCACCGCTGTAGTTGAGCCAATAATACCGGTTATTAAAGAAATCAAAACAGAAACTAAGTCGAAAATTAAACCGGTGCTTGTACCGGCGAAACCGATGGCCAAATCACCGCTTCAAACGACAATTGCCAGCAAAAAAACTGCCGGCGCCAAAACCGAAACACTGCGATTAATTAATCCACCCGCCTTCGCTGAACCTGCCCGTCCGGCAGGTGGGGCTACGGTGGGTAAACCGGATTTGGCGGTGAAAATTCTGGAAACCGGCGTGATTGATAAAGTTACCAATGTCTGGACGGCGACCACTTCCTTACGGTCTATTGATCGAATCGCCGTGCGCTTTTCGGTGGAAAATTTGGGCACCAAAGAAACTGGCGCTTGGTACTTCAACGCCATTTTGCCGACTTACCCTTCATATATTTATTCAGCCAACAGCCAGAACTCGCTTTTGCCCGGCGACCGGATTGAGTTCACTTTGGGTTTTGACAGTGTGGAGAAAAAAGACGGCAATGTTATTGTCATAAATGTTGACCCAGCCAACTCCATCTTTGAAGCCAGCGAAGAAAATAACATCGTCCGTGTCACTCTTGACGGTGTGAGTTTCTAAGATACTCGCCCATTCCCTGCTTTTATTGATATACATTACATACACTTAAAAACCGCGATCGCTGAAAGTTAGTGTATGTAGGCGAAAAAATCACTCTGCACTAAATCCCGCGATAGCAAAAGTTAGTGCGAATGGGAGAAACCCCTAAACAGAGCTGTATTTTGCCGTATTTTGGCAATAGACAAAAGAAAATTAAAATGAGATTGACAGAAATATCAACCTATGATAACCTATTGGCAGTTGTCAGTCATAGAAAATCACAACAGAAAGGATTAACGATGAAAAGTTTTTTTCGTTCTTTGAAAGTTATCACAACCAAAGCAACATTAGCCAAACCCACCGCCGACTGCTTCACGAACCGAACGCGGTATTGCTACCGCGACAGCGATCTGGACAAGTTTCTGCCCGAAAACCAGTTCGCCCAGGATGCGAGTCAGTTCGCGGTCTGCGAGTTAACGAAGACCGCGACCTTCAAGCAAGTGGCCGAGAGTATCCTTGGAGTATCGGGAGACATCCAAACCCTTTCAAAACTCCTAAAGGAACGCGGTTATACCACCTCACTTCCTACCATTGAGGCGATCATTGAGCGCCAAGCAAGTGGAGAGGATGTCGGCCTCTTAACCAACGGCTGGGCCAACTTCGTCTTTGTGGAAAACAAAGACGGAAGCGTCTCGGTTGTCGGTGTGCACCGGGATGGTAGGAGGTGGGGTGTTTCCCAGTACTCGTTTGGCGACATCTTCTGGTGGGTTGCCAATCGCCGGTTTTTCCTCCGCAACTTCCCCGGGACCCTTTGACCCTTTGGTCTCCTGGACACTTCTTGACCCCGTTCCGATGTGTATCGGAACGGGGTCTTTTCTTTATCTATTCTTGATATTTTTCTGCAGTTTCTCGGCGGTGACCAGCAGAGTTGAGCCGATGAAAATGGAAGAATAGGTGCCGGCGATGATGCCGATGATGAGCGCCAAAGAAAAGAGTTTGGTGGAAGTGGCGCCGACGAATAATAAAACAATCAAAACGAGAACGGTGGTCAGCGAGGTGTTGATAGACCGAACGAAGGTCTGGCTGATGCTGTCGCCGACAATTTGTTCAAAAGGTTTTTTGGCGCGCGTTTCGCGGTTGATTTTCAAATTTTCTCGCACTCGGTCAAAAACTACAATCGTATCGTGAACCGAGAAACCTAGCACCACCAACAGAGCGGTGACGAATAAGGTGTCCACCTCTATTCCTTGAAAATGACCCAGAACGGCGAAGACGCCGGCTGGAATTAAAACATCGTGGATTAAAGCTAAAACGGTTATCAAACCGTATTTCCACGACGCCACCGGTTCGGAAACTTTGCGAAAAGCGAAAGTGACAAAAAGGACAATACAAATAATCACTAAAATAATGGAGAACAACGATTTGCGGACCGCTTCTTTGCCGAGCAACGGACCGATTGAATCAAATCTTTCCTCAGTGATTTTTTGGGTACCGTCAAAAGTCAGCGCTTTGAGCAAACTTACCCGTTCTGTTTCCGCCAACTCGCGGGTGCGGAGCAAGTAGCCGTTTTCACCGACTGGCCTGATTGAATGTTCGCCTAAATTTAATTTTTCCAAATTTTTTTCAATTTCCGCCACGGTCGGTTTGCCGTCAGGATCAGGATAAGAAATTTCAGCGATGGCGCCGCCTTTGAAATCAATGCTCAAATTTAATCCCCAAATTGCCAAGGCGACGATAGAAGCGCCAACCAAAACGGCTGAAATTAGGTAGAATATTTTTCTATTATTAACGACAAACATTTTATTTTATTCCACAGCTAAAGAGAAATCTGGTAATCTTATTTTCCTTTTTTACGCCGAGCGCTAAAAGCAAAGTGCGGGAGACAGTGATGGCGGTTAACATGCTGGTTAGAACGCCGATGCCGAAAACCAAAGCGAAACCCTTAATCACTGAAGTGGAAGCCAACCAGAATAAAATCACGGCGGTGATGAGGGAAGAAAGATTAGAATCGCGAATGGAAGTCCATGCCCGGGCAAAGCCTTCATGAATAGCGTCTTGGAGCGTTCGGCCGCGTCGCAATTCTTCCTTGAGCCGTTCAAAAATCAAAATGTTGGCGTCTACCGCCATGCCGATGGACAAGATGAAACCGGCAATGCCGGCGGCGGTTAAAGTGACCGGGATTAATTTAAAAATCGCTAAATTTAAAATAATGTAAATCGTTAATGCGACAATTGCCACTACGCCTGGCAAGCGGTACCAGAGAATCAAAAATAGGGCGATAACCAAGAAAGAAATTTTACCTGCTTTGACCCCGGCTTTGACTGCGTCGGCGCCGAGCGAGGCGCCGATTTTTTGAGTGCTCAAGAGCTTAATTGGCACCGGCAAGGCGCCATAATTCAAGTCACGCACTAGCGTTTTGGCTTCGGTAGGCGTAAAGTCGCCGGAAATTACTGCGTTACCGTCACGGATTTCTTCGCGCACTATTGGTAATGAAAGTGGTTGGCCGTCAAGAAAAATACCCAGCACTTTGCCAATGTTCTCTTTGGTAATCTTAGCAAACAAATTTTTGCCTTCGTCGGTAAAATTTAACAACACTTGCGGCTCACCAATGTTTTGGCCAAATTCCAAAGCGGCGCGTTTCAGCAAACGACCAGTCAGACCGGTTGGAATCAAAGTAAGGGTGGGGGTGGTGGTGCCGGCGGCCGGTGGTCCTTCTTGGACCAATTTAAATTCCAACAACGGTGTTTTACCAATCATTTCAATAGCCTTATCAATGTCGGCAACACCGGGCAATTCCACGATAAGTTTTTGAGCAATAGTTTTGCCGGCGATTAAACCAGCCGATTCGGTTTGGACAATTGGCTCGGAAACGCCGAATAAATTAACGCGTCGTTCAATAACATTACGCAAGGCTTCCATAGAAGAAGCAATATCGCCTGCCGTTACTTCGGAAACATCGGCCTGGTAAACCAAATGGCTGCCGCCGTTCAAATCCAAACCTAATTTAAAATTGTAATTTGAATTACTTGATTCGGTTTGATAAACAAAATAGCCGACAGCAATTGCCGCGACAATTACCAACAAAGCGATGATTCTCTGCCTAAACATTTTTGTTATGCTCTATCTTACCTATTGTCCGAAATTTCGCAAGCCCACCTCTTCGGCGGGCAGGTTTTACTTTAATCAGTTTTTTTGATATCTTAAACTTTGAGAAACGGCGGAAAGAACAAATTTTAAAAATTCTAGGCGGGGGCGTGCCACCCCGCCATGGCGGGGTGGGGTTAAGGAATTTTTAAAATTTCGTTCTTGAAGCTGTTCCGTAATTAGCGAGTATAGCTCAGGTGGTTAGAGCGCGTCACTGATAATGACGAGGTCGTAGGTTCGAGTCCTACTACTCGCAAAATCATAGGGAATTGTAGAGAGTTTCGATTTGGCCCAGCATTTTGGAGAGACCAAATTTTGAGGCGATAACATTTTGAAGCGCCGCGCCGAAAGCGGCGCGGCGCTCCGGATTGTTGAATAAAAATTCCATGGCTTTTTTGATTTCCGCCGGCCGGCCGACTTTGACCAAAATACCCGATTCCATATCAGTAATAATTTCCGGCAGGCCGCCGATGTTGCTGACGATGACCGGCCGGCCGGCGCTGCCGGCTTCCAAAATCGTGTATGGCATCCCCTCTTTAACTGAGGGCAAAAGAAAAACATCAAACGCTTTCAGTAAGATGGTGGCATTGTCAATTTGGCCGGTCAGAAAAATTTTGTCCTGAAGTTTGCGTTTAGCGATAAGCTGTTCCAAATTTTTTCTTTCTTCACCTTCGCCGACAATGACAAAAATCGCCGGCAAATTTTTGTCTATTGCCTCAATGGCAAAGTTTAATCCTTTGTTTTTATGAAGTTCGGCGATGGCGCCGAACCAAAAAGTCCCGGCAAGATTTTCTTGTCGCGGCAAAATCTTTTTTCGCGCCTCGCTCTTCTCCAAAAAGTTTATTTCGCTTATACCGTTAGAAATCACGGTGATTTTATTTTTAGTGCCAATAAAATCAGCGCTCGCGTTTCTGTCGTTTTTTGAAACAACAATGATTTTATGACTTAATAAAATTGTCAGCCAAGAGAAAAAGCGCATCACTACTACCCACCACCATTGCCGTTTTTCCAAAAACATCCAGCCGTGAGCGGTGTAAATAGCTTTTAGCTTGTAGCTTTTAGCTGTTAGCTTAAAATACAAGTTCAAGATGAAAACGGCGAAAGCGGAGAGGGCGCCAGCTTTTGAACTATGAGCATGGACAATATCCGGCCGCTCCCTTTTTATTATTTCCAGAATTTTGAAAAATGAAATTAGGTCGTTGAAAATGCGAACATCGCGACCCAGCGTTGCCACACTGATTGTCCGAATGCCGGCCACATCCAATTTTTCTTTGAGCGAACCACGACCCCCAAGCGCTACCGCCACCTCAAATTTATCTTTAGGCAAATTGGTTGCCAAATCAAAAACCTGGCGTTGGGCGCCGCCCCAGCTGGATTTGGTAATCACATATAAGATTTTCCTTTTTCTCGCCATTTTGTTGATTTAACAATACCACATTTTTGAAAACCTACCTCGCCGGCAGGCGGGTTAGAAATTAGGAATTTCTGCCAAAATGTTGTATGCTACTTATCACTTATGGTTGGTTTGGGAAAAAAGGAAGCGGTTATTCTATTGCTTGGCGATATTGCGATTTTCGCTATTTCGTTGTGGTTGGCTTTGTTTTTCCGTTACGGTGAATTGCCTAGCGGCGGGGTTTACCGTTCCCACCTGGTGCCGTTCTTGTTGGTTTTCGCCCTTTCCATTTTGGTTTTATTTATTGCTGGTTTGTATGAAAAACACACGGTGATTTTGAAAAGTCGTTTGCCGAACATTATCCTGCGCGCCCAGCTGGCCAACAGCGCGCTGGCGGTTTTGTTTTTCTATCTCGTGCCCTACTTTGGTATCACGCCGAAAACCAGTTTATTCGTTTATCTGATAATTTCTTTCGGTTTGATTCTGCTTTGGCGGCTATACGGCTTGGCGTTGTTTGGTTTCCGCAAAAGACAGAATGCCATTATTATCGGCAGCGGCGAAGAGTTGGGGGAATTGTTTGAAGAAGTTAATAACAACAGCCGCTACAATCTGCGTTTCATTTCTTCGATAAATTTGGACAAAGTGGAAGCGATTGATTTTCAGGAAGAAATTTTGAATCGGGTCTACGGCGAGGAAGTGTCAGTGATCGCCGTGGATTTGCGGAGCGAAAAAGTTGAGCCGCTTTTGCCGCATCTTTACAATTTGATTTTTTCCAAAGTCCGATTTATTGATACCCACAAAATTTACGAAGATATTTTTGACCGAGTACCGCTTTCCCTGCTCCAGTATAGTTGGTTTTTGGAAAATATTTCTTTGTCGCCCAAATTTTCCTTTGATTTTTTGAAGCGCTTGATGGACATCTCGTTCGCTTTGCTACTGGGTTTGATTTCGCTTTTGTTTTATCCATTCGTCTGGTTGGCCATTAAATTTGACGATGGCGGAACGCCGTGGAGTGTGCAGGAACGGATTGGCCAGAATAATCACCTGATTAAACTTTACAAATTCCGAACAATGGAGATGGCTAATGATGGTGGTCAGTGGAGCAAAAGTAATCAAAACAAAGTTACCAAAGTTGGCAATTTTTTGCGCAAAACCAGAATTGACGAATTGCCCCAACTTTGGAATGTTTTGAAAGGTGACTTGTCCTTAATTGGGCCGCGGCCGGAATTTCCTAAACCGGTCAAACTTTACGAAAAGCAAGTGCCCTATTACAGCGTGCGCCATCTCATCAAGCCCGGTCTTTCCGGTTGGGCGCAGATTCACCACGACGAGCATCCTCATCACGCCATTGATACAGAGGAAACAAAAAACAAACTTTCTTACGATCTTTATTACATCAAAAATCGGTCCATGATGTTGGACCTTAAAATCGCCCTAAGGACGATTAAGACGCTTTTGTCGCGGAGCGGCGTTTAAAAAACCGCGCCGACAAGTCCTAAAAATCCGTAAAAATCTTAAAGCAGTAAATCACCGCCATGGCTGTTATTTACTAAATTTGGAAATCCTCCCTTTTTCAAAGGGAGATTTAAGAATCCGAAAAGGCGAGGGCGAGCGGTTTTTTACTTCTTACGAAAAGGAATTCCGATATGTTCAAAAAAGGCCAACGCTTCGGCGCGGTTTTTGGCGGAGGTTACTATGGTTATCGCCATACCGAAAATATCGCGCAGATCCTCGTCGGCGGTTTCGGGAAAAATCGTGTGCTCGCGGATACCGATGGTGATGTTTCCCATTTCGTCAATCGCTTTGGACGAAATGCCGCGGAAGTCTTTGGTGCGCGGCAAGGCGACATTTAAAAATTTATCTAAAAAGCCGAACAGGCGGGGACCGCGCAAAGTAATTTGATAACCGATTAGATCGCCCAGACGCGTTTTGAAGGCAGCAACAGCTTTTTTCGCCCCGCGGGGCGCCGGTTTTTGACCGGTGATTTTCGTTAAGCGATCAGCGACTAATTCGTTTTTCTTTTTATCTTTTAATGAACCGGTGCCAACGCTGATTACCGCCTTCAAAAGCCGAGGCGCTTGCATTGGATTCGTCCAGCCCAGTTTTTCTTTCAGGACAACGAATGTTTCGTTTTGTTTTTGTTTGATCGTTTTCATATTTTTAAATTTTAAAACAAATTCTTTCTCGGCACAGGTTTGTCGGGGCACGGATATTTTTTTACTAAAAAATTCCTCGTACTCGCGCCGTCGCGCTCGCAAGCCCCCGCCAAACCTATGCCTTCAACGAATTTGTTTTTTATCATTTTATTTCTTTGCTAATTTAACATTAGAAACATTAATCGGCATCGCTTTTTCCACCACTTGACCTTTTTGATTGGCGCGCTTTGGTCGCTGATGATGTTTGTGGCGATTGATACCCTCAACGATTACTTTGTTTTTTTCCGGCAAAGCCAAAACCACCTTGCCGCTTTTACCTTTATCAGCGCCGGTAATTACCTCTACCATATCTCCTTTTTTTATTTTCATCTTGTTTTTCTTAAAGCTAATGAAGCTGAAAGCTATACTATCTCTGCTGCCAAGGAAGCGATCGATTGGAAACCTTTTTCCGATAACTCGCGGGAAATCGGCCCAAAGACTCGGCCGGCAATCGGTTCATGCTTGACTTTATCCACAATTACTACCGCGTTTTCGTCAAAACGAATATAAGAACCGTCGCGTCGGCGGTAAGCATTGCGCTGGCGAATTACCACTGCCCATAAAACATCCTTCTTTTTTATTGGCTTGCGCGGTTCGGCTTTTTGCACCGATAATACCACTAGATCGCCGAGTTGAGCGTAACGTTTGCGGCTGGAACCGAGCACTTTGAAAATTCGGCCGATTTTGCCGCCGGAATTGTCAGCGATTTTCACAATGGAACGGGGTTGAATCATATTATTATTACCTAAAATTTCTAATGTCTAATTTCTAATTACTAATCAAATCCCAATGATTAAATTTCTAATTTTCTAGTCATTTTGGCATTAGACATTGATTAGAAATTAGGAATTAGTAATTCTGAATTTCTTATCCTTCGATATTGGTCGGCACTCCTCCATTTCAACTTTATCACCGACCTTTTTGGTATTACCCGGGTTATCGGCTTTGTAGCGCTTGGTTACCCGAAAATATTTTTGATACTTCGGGTGTTTGACTAGTCGATTCACTTCCACCACTACGGTATTTTTCATTTTGTCGGAAACCACCACACCAAAAAGGACCCGCTTGTTTCCAGCCGACCGTCTGACTTCATCACCTATTTTTTTATTGTTCTCGTTTTTCATTATATGTAATTTCCAATTTCCAATTTTCAAACAAATTCCAAAATTTAATTATTAAAAATTAATTATTGTTTGGAGCTTGGAGCTTGGAATTTCGTGTTTTGAGCTCCGTCAAAACACGCGCGATTTCTTTACGGGTATTTCGTCCCTCTTTGACATCGCGGCTTTTGCTGCCAGCGACGCCAAAACGAAACTTCCTCAACGCTTCGCGCTTTTCGACGAGTAAATGCTCAAGTTTAGGAACAGTTTTTTCAGAGAGATTCAACATTAGCTTAAAAATTAACGGCTGACAATCCTGGTCTTAACCGGCAATTTGGTGCCGGCTTTTCTTAGGGCTTCGGTGGCTTCGGCGGGCGGCAAGCCATCCAATTCAAATAGTACTCGGCCGGGTAAGACCTCGACACAATAACCCTGCGGGTCGCCTTTGCCTTGACCCATGCCAACCTCTGCCGCCTTGGCGGTATAAGGCCGGTCAGGAAAAACCCGAATCCAAATTTTTCCAGTTCTACCGATGAAGCGGCTAATCACCTTGCGCGCCGATTCCAGCTGTTCCGATTTGAGCCGACCAATCTCTAGCGCTTTCAAACCGAAAGCGCCGAAAGCCACTGTCGTGCCACGCGTCTCCACCCGCCTTTTTTTAGGATTAACGCGCTTGGTCTGCCACTTGCGATATTTTACTTTTTTCGGTAGTAACATGATAGATTTTTAACGAAGCCGCTTCACTTCTTGATTTTTGGTAAATACTTCCCCTCTAAAAATCCAAACTTTGATGCCGATGTCGCCGTAAGTCATGTGGGCTTTTTCGCGGGCAAAATCAATATCAGCTCGCAGGGTCTGCAATGGCACTTGGCCCTTTTTCATTTCTTCCTGGCGGGCGATATCAGCACCGCCGAGCCGACCGGAAAGTACCAAACGCACACCTTTCACATTGCGATTAGCCATCACTTTTTCAATCGTTTGTTTCATTACCCGACGGAATGGCAGGCGTTTTTCCAAGCTTTCGGCAATCATCTGGCTGACTACTGCCGCGTTGGATTCCGGCGATTTGATTTCTTCAATGTCCAATTTGAAGTCCTTGTCGAATGGTAACTTAAGCCGGTTCATTTCTTTGAGAATTTCCGTGCGCAATTTCACCACCCCCTCGCCGCTTCGGCCGATTAACAAACCGGGCCGCGCGGTTTTAACAATTACTTTGATGGTTTTTGGCCCTCGTTCGATTTCTACCAAACCAGCAAAAAGACCGCGCAGACGTTTGGCCAAAAATTCGCGCAACATAATGTCACGTTTCAAAAAATCTCGGTATTGCTTCCGGACACCGAACCAGCGCGACTTCCAGTCGCGGATGATTCCTAAGCGATGAGCATATGGATGAACAGTGTGTGACATTTTTAGTAATTAGAAATTAGGAATTAGAAATTTCCGGTTGTTCTGAAAGAACAACCGTTATGCGGCTGGTGCGTTTTTTAATGCGGTTCGCGGTGCCGCGAGCGCGCGGCATTGATCGTTTTAAGGTCGGACCGGCGTCCACCTGGATTTCTTTGATAAACAATTTATCCTTGGCGACTTTGAAATTTTCACCGGCATTGGCGACTGCTGACTCAATAACACTCTTAACCGGCAAAGCGGCGGCTTTGCTGAAAAAACTAAGGGTCGTCAAAGCTCGCTCCACTTTTTTGCCGCGCACGAAATCAGCCACGAGACGAACTTTTCTCGGCGACTGGTGATAATTGTTTAGGCAGGCGGTAATCATATTAGTTAAGTTCCAAGTTCCAATTTTCAAGTTCCAAACAAATTTTAAAATTTAAATATTAATAATTAATTATTGTTTGGAGTTTGGAGCTTGTGGTTTGGAGCTTACATCTGCGGTTTTGGCGGCTTGGGCCGCGGCGATTTCCGCTTCTTTCTTTTTCGCCTCCAATTCCTTTTGCATTTTACCGCCGTGCCTGATAAATTTGCGAGTCAGTGAAAATTCGCCAAGCCGATGGCCAACCATATCTTCGCTGACAAACACTTCAATGTGTTCGCGACCATTGTGAACGCCAAACTTGAAACCGACCATTTCAGGCGCGATTTGGCAGGCCCGCGCCCAGGTTTTAATAATCCCGGTATTTTCAGGTTTTTTGCCGGCAATTTTTTTAAGCAGCCGTTCGTCCACGAACGGCCCTTTTTTTAGCGATCTGGTCATAATTTAGAAACAAAAAGCTCCGCCAAAGAGCTTACGTGGTATATTAGCAGGAAACGAAATTATGTCAAACCAAATTTGCCAACGAAAACTTTTTGATGGATAATATGAATGTAACTGGTCGTCTGTTGACAATTATTAATATCTAATATATCATCTATGACTGGAGGATTCGAAGTTCCAAGAAGGTGGAGCGATTTTGTCGGTGAAGATGCCGAACAGGCCTATGCCGAAGTTTTCAAAGCCGGACCACCCCGAGGCGGTCATGGCGATAAAGGTTTGGATGTGCCAACTGGCGACTCGGAAGTGCCTTTTGTGCAAGTAAAAAGCTCTATCAAGGGCGTAATGGATTTCTTCAGGGAATCTACGCGCCGAAAAGAATTCATACCGATTTGCATTGGCGAACCGGGCGAAAGAGAGGAGATGCTTTCTACGCTTAAGAAATTCGGCGCTTGGATTGCCAAAGATATTCCGGATCGGGAAAACTTCTTTGAACAAATCAGCACCTTCAAGACAAAACTGGAAAGGAGTGTTTAAGTGAAAGAGAAATACAGAGAAATCGCGAGCGCTTTAATGGAAAGCGTTGAGCGAAGATACGGGGTAGTTAAAGTGATAGAACTGCGGCAAGAATGCGGGGCAGCGGCGAAAGAAGGATTAGCCCGGGAGACTACTTGCCAAATCATCGCCAGATTGCCGTGCTGGAGCCGATTGAAGTTCTTGATACTTTATCCGGAACTAATACTGCCGTATTTGTTCCGGATTTAGCTAGGTAGACGCAAAAGGACAGAGCTGGCGCTCTGTCCTTTCTTTTTTATCTTTTCAAATTATTCTTTCTTTTTTCCTACTCTTCGACGGGAGACGATGAACGAATTGGAATATTTGTTGGGATTGCGGGTTTTTTGGCCCTTGCCGGTTGGTTTGCCGTAGACATTGACTTCGCGTCGGCGGCCGCGACCCTGCTTGCCTTCGCCGCCGCCATGGGGGTGGTCCACCGGATTCATTACCGTGCCGCGCACTGTCGGCCTAATGCCATACCAACGGCTTCGTCCGGCTTTGCCAATATTAATCAGCCAATTTTCTTCGTTGGAAACGGCGCCGATTGAGGCCCAGCATTTCGCCAGCACTTTTCGGATTTCGGTAGACGGCATTTTCAAAGTAGCGAAATTGTCTTCAATCGCCGCCACCTCGGCGTAATTGCCAGCCGAGCGCGCCAAGACGCCGCCGGCCAAGGGTTTGGTTTCAACATTGTAGACAAAAGTGCCAACTGGAATTTTAGATAGCGGTAAGCGGTTGCCAGTTTTCAGCGGCGCCTTTTCCGAAACTACGAAAGAATCACCCACTTTTACATTTTGCGGTATTACCACATAACGTCGTTCGCCATCCTGATAAAGCGCCAAAGCGATGAAAGCGGTGCGGTTCGGGTCATATTCAATCGTCTCAATTTTCGCCGGAATATCTTTTTTATCAAAAACAAAATCAATGTCGCGGTAAAGCCGTTTGCGGCCGCCGCCTTTGTGGCGCGTGGTCAACCGGCCTTTGTTGTTGCGGCCAACAGCGCGCTGAAAACCTCCGGTCAGCGCTTTGTGCGGCCGACTAGCAGTCAGTGTCGCCTTGAAAGAAACATTGGTCATTTCCCGTCGTGATTTGGATGTTGGGTTATAACTTTTCATAAATTTCTAAGTTTAGACATTTTATTATTAGACATTGATTAGAAATTAGTAATTAGTAATTTTTCTAAATTATCTCTATCTTTTCTCCTTTTTTCAAATACACATAGGCCTTTTTGCCGCCGGCTTTGAAGCCCTTTTTGCCGCGAACAAACACTTGCTTTCTGGGAGTTTTAACAACATTAATTTTAATCGGCGAGACCTTATAAAGATTTTTGACGGCGTCGGCGATTTCTTTTTTGCTTGCGTCTTTTTCAACTTCAAAGACATGAATGCCGTTTTCGGCGACAGTCGTAGCTTTTTCGGTTACTCGCGGACGAATTATTTTAATGTTGGCCATACGATTGTTTGCGGTTTAACGAACATTAGAAATTTATAATTTAAAAGGGCGACTGGATTTAAATTTCTCGTTTCCATTACCGCTAAATTGGAAAAATTACTTAAAGCCCGGCCGATTTTTTCATCTTTTGCCGGTAACACCACAATAGCGGCATTATTTTTTTTGGCAAGCAAACCGCTAAAACCTTTAATTTTTGACAAAGCGACAACGATTGCTTTAGCTTCACGGGTCCTCGGTTCCTTGAGAGCAATATCCTCCACTAAAAGAATTTCTCCATCACGGACTTTAGCCGATAGAATAGCTCGCAGCGCCGCCACTTTCATTTTTTTATTGACTTTGCGGTAAAAATTTTCTTCATTTTGGCGCGGACCGTGAGCCACGCCGCCGCCGCTCCACAAGGGCGAGCGGATGGAACCATGCCGGGCGCGGCCAGTGCCTTTTTGCTGCCAGGGCTTTTTGCCGCCGCCGCGCACCTCGCCGCGATTTTTGGTGTGAGCGTAGGGTTTCCTGGCACTCTCAATCATTGAAGAAACAACTTGATGGACTAAGTCGGAATTCCAGGGTACACCAAAAATTTCTGCCGGCAACTTGATTTTGCCCGCTTCCTCACCCTTTTGGTTGTAGACGATTGATTCCATAATTTTTTAAGTTCCAAATTTCAAATAACAAATTCCAAACAATTATTAAATTTCAATTTTTGAATTTTAATTATTGAGATTTGTTTGGAGCTTGAATATTGGAGCTTGATGTTTTGACTTCTATCAATGTTCCTCTCCTTCCCGGCACCGCCCCGCCCAAATAAATTTCGCTTTTATCCGCGTCAACTTTCAACACCGGCAGATTTTTCACGGTAATCCGATCACCGCCCATCCGGCCAGCCATCCGCATGCCCTTTGCCACCCGGCCGCCGGCTCGAGCGCCGCCGCCAATTGTCCCCGGTTCCCTTTCCGAGTGTTTTTGGCCGTGGGTGCGCGGGCCGCCGTGGAAACCGTGCCGTTTTACCACCCCTTGAAAACCTTTACCTTTAGAGATTGCCGAGACAGTCACTAACTCACCGGTTTGAAAAATTGAAGCGTCAATTTTGTCGCCCACCGTTGGCACTTTATCACCCGTTGCTGGCCGGTATTCTCTGAAACCTTTTTTCTTATCGCCGAAACCGATTTGCACCGCGTTGCAGCCGTCTTTTTCAATGGTTCTAAGCAAAGTTACGGTTGTTGTTGGCACGCTTAAAATTGTTGCCGGATAATTTTTGCCGTCTTCGCCAAACACTTCGGTCATATTTACTTTTTTGCCGACGATAAATTTCATATAAAAACAGAGTCAAGGCGACTCATTCGTATCAAATAAGATAGCAAAATAAACTTAAGATGTCAAAAGTCGCTCGCCCTCGCCTTTTCGGATAGCGGAAACTGATTCCTGCGATCAGTTTCCTTAATCCTCGGCGGCTTCCGCTGTGGCATACTTTTGCTTCGCAAAATTACACCACATCGTGCCAAGCAAGCTCGCCTCCGGGCTATCCTCAAAGACGAGGGCTTCGCTCAAAGTAAAAGAAAAACCCATCGTCTCAAAAAGACAATGGGCTGATTTTGTTTCGGCGCTACATGGTTTCAACTGCCCCGCGCAATGTAAATCGGGGAATACCCAACTTTTTGCGCATACCTAATAGCTCACAAAAAAGGTCAGTGAACTAATGCCGTATAGCTCATAATTCCTGTTAGCGTAGTCGGTATGACTATGCGCACAAAAAAGG
>MHSF01000018.1 GCA_001822695.1 Candidatus Taylorbacteria bacterium RIFCSPLOWO2_02_FULL_44_35
AACAAACTCTCACCCGTGGAGTTTATGCTATCATCACCATATTATCAGCTAGTCGGAGACCGAGAGTGCAAAACTGGGTGGCCTTATACAATCGCTTGACTTAAAAATCTAATGATGATAATACTATGATATTAAAAGCGGGTCTTAATTGATGAAAAATAATATGGCGACCAATATAACATTGAATTTTAAACCAAAACAAATTACCAAGCGATTGCTGGCGGTCTTACCAACGCGCGCCCGGGATGTGGTATCTTGCCGTTTTGGATTGGGCGACAATCCGGAAAGAATGACATTAGAATCCATCGGTAAAAAATACGGCATTACCCGAGAACGCGTCCGCCAGATTGAAAATTACGCTATTGGCAATATCCGCAAGGCCGAACAATTCGGCAAAGAAAAACCCTCTTTTGATGATTTGGAAAAAATGATTCACAAATTGGGCGGCATCGTTTCCGAGGAGGTTTTGCTTAATCATATTGCCAAAGAAAAAAGCATCCAGAATCATACCAGCTTTCTTTTGGTTTTAGGCGACCCGTTTAAAAGAGAAAAAGAGGATGATGAATTTCATCATCGCTGGTATGTTGATAAAAGTTTATCCGAAAAAGTCCACGAGTCATTGCGCAAACTTTATAAAAATATTGGCGATGATGATTTGATTCCGGAGGCAGAGATCGTCGCTTCTTTTTTGGAGCATGTTAAAGATGTTTCCGAGCAATACAAGAATGAAGAAATTGCTAAACGCTGGCTTTCTATTTCTAAAAATATCGGCAAAAATCCATTGGGTGAGTGGGGTAAGACCAGTTCATCAAATATTAACGCCAAAGGCGTGCGCGATTACGCTTTTTTGGTGATTCGTCGGCACGGCTCGCCGATTCATTTCAAAGAAGTGGCAAAAGCGATTGAAAAACTTTTCGGGCGCAAGGCCCATGTGGCAACTACTCACAACGAATTGATTAAAGACAAACGGTTTGTTTTGGTGGGGCGCGGACTTTATGCTTTGACCGAATGGGGTTATGTGGCCGGTGTGGTTAAAGATGTGATTCGTTATGTTTTGGCTAAAAATGGCCCATTGACCAAGGAGCAAATTATTGAGAAGGTTTTGAAAGAACGATATGTCAAAGAAAACACGATTTTAGTTAACCTCCAAAATCCCAAATATTTCAAGCGCGACAAAGACGGCCGCTACACCGCTGTTCCCCAGCCGGAGAAATAAACCATTTCACTAGTTTTCGCGGATAGTGTAAAATGTCCGTATGATTAAGGATTTGTTTGTGGAATTTTACGGTCAGACCGGTTTGCAAGTGATTTCTATAATTGCCAATACGGCGGTGTATTGGTTGCCGCTGGTGTTGGCTTACGCGCTTTTGAGGGCCTGGACCGCTTATGTCCGGCTGGATTATTTTTATAATCAAGATTATCTTTTATTGGAAATAAAATTACCGCGGGAATTGACTAAGTCGCCTCAGGCGATGGAAATTTTTTTCGCCTCGCTTTATTACACTGGCGGCGAATCCACTTTTATTGACCGAGGTTGGGATGGTAAAACCAGACCCTGGTGGTCATTGGAATTAGTGTCGTTGGAAGGGCAGGTTCATTTTTACATTTGGACGCGGGCTTTTTTCAAAAATATGATTCAGGCGCAGATTTACGCTCAATATCCGTCAGTGGAAATTCACGAAGCCGATGATTATACTCGCGGTGTTTATTGCAACAACAAAACAATGTCAATGTGGGGTTGTTATTTCCGTAAGGACAAGAAAAAACCAGACGCTTATCCGATTAAGACATATGTTGATTACGGTTTAGATAAAACCAGTGTTGAAGAAGAAGAAAAAGTTGACCCAATGTCAGCAGTGTTGGAATATCTTAGTTCCATCGGCAAGGGCGAACAAATTTGGATTCAGATTATAATGCGGGCGCATACCGAAGAAAAACCCATTCCCGATTTGGTTTTTGGCAAAAAGGATTGGAAAGCTTCCGCCAGTAAAGAAATTGACAAGATAATGAAGCGCGATAAAAAACCAAAGAAAGATGAAAAGGAGACAATTAATTTTGGTGAATTTTTATTGACCAAAGGCGAGCGAGCCAAAGTGGAAGCGATGGAGCGCAATCTCGGCAAATTGCCGTTTGACTGCGGTATTCGCGGTATGTATATTGCCAACAATGAAAATTTTGACGCGATTTCTATTCCCGGTTTAATCGGCAGTTTTCGCCAATACAGCAGTAATGATTTGAATGAAATAAAATTTTATGATTGGACCGATTTTGATTATCCGTGGCAGGATTTTCGCAATATGCGCAAGGACTATATGAAGCGAAAAATTCTCGCTGCCTACAAGGCCCGTTCTTTTTTCTACCCGCCCCATAAGAAGAAGCATTTTGTTTTGAGCAGTGAGGAGCTGGCGACAATTTTCCATTTACCGGGCAAGGCGGTGGAGACGCCATCTTTGAATCGAGTGGTTTCTCGCAAAGCCGAAGCACCAGCCAACTTACCAACTTAATGAAGTTGTGGAAATCAGATATCCACAAAATGTGGATATCTGATTTCCACAACAATACAACAATAAACTATGAATTTTGGAAAATATTTTTTTAACCGGCATTATTTCTTGGCGGGGTTTTTTATTTTGGTGGTTTTCAGTTATTTTTTTGTTTTCCTTCCCATTGATTTTCCGCTCCACACTTTGGTGTCAGTGGAGAAAGGCGTAACCATCAGAAAAACCGCCGATTTTCTTGAACAAAAGAATTTCATTTCCTCGGCTTTTTGGTTTGTCGCCTTGAGTCGGATGTTGAGCGGCGGCCGCGGTGTGTTGGCTGGCGATTACTTTTTTGGCAGACCGCAAAGTTTATTTACCATTAGTCGGCGATTGGCGCGAGGCGATTTCGGTTTGACACCGGTGGTTGTCTTTATTCCTGAAGGCAGTTCGGTTAAAGAAATCGCGCTGATTTTGGGGAAAACTTTGCCGTCTTTTGATGAGGAAGAATTTATTAAAAAAGCCAAAGATAAAGAAGGTTATCTTTTTCCCGATACCTATCATTTTCCGCAGAACATCAAACCGAACGCCGTTATTGAAGCGATGGAAAAAAATTTTAATGACAAAATTTCCACCTTGAACGATAAAATTGCCGTCCTCGGTAAGCCGTTGAAAGAAGTGGTAATTATGGCATCGCTTTTGGAAGAGGAGGCGCGTAAATTGGAAACAAAACAAATGATCGCGGGCATTCTTTGGAAACGGCTCAAAATTGGGATGCCGCTGCAGGTGGATTCCAGTTTTCAATATGTCAACGGCAAAAATACTTTTACTTTGACCTTGGACGATTTGAAAATTGATTCGCCTTACAACACTTATTTACACAAAGGTTTGCCGCCGACGCCGATAACTAATCCGGGTTTGGATTCCATTCTGGCTGCCGTCACGCCGCTCGCCAGCAAATACCTCTATTTTTTAACCGATAAAAACGGCAATATGCGTTATGCCGTCACTCATGACGAACATGTGGCGAATAAAGAAAAATATTTGAGGTAGTTTTTAAGCGCGAGCCGTTGTATAATTAAAGTAGGAAATTTAAGTCATTAATAAACTAAAATGGAGAAAGATTATAAAAAGCGGCATCAATGTAAATTATCAGCTAGTTTTAATCTTATGAAAAAAATAATTTTAAGCACAGCATTAGCAATAATTCTCTTATTTTCATTAAGCTATAGTTACACTGTCTCCGCATCTTCAGTAGCAAGAACGTGCGAGATAACCGGGAAAGTGACAAAAGTCACCAATGATGATGTCTATTTTGCGATAACCAAGATACGTTCATTTGAAGCAGGGTCAAATCAAACATGTAATATCATGGATGGCGCTACATATAAATTTTATCGCCCCACCTTACTTCAGGTCCATCACGTCTTTCTTGAAGGTCAAGTAATTATTGTTGGAATAGATAAAATTACCTCTATGGGACCAGGCGGTGTTGTCTCTGGCGATCAATGGACATTGGACACAGCCGGTAGTGATAGATTGAATTTACCAATGGAATTTAAGTTTGTTGAGAAAACTACAGCTACTGATAATTTCATCGAAGGCCGCACCTACACCGTCAAAGAATTGAACACCAATATCTCCACAACACCAAAAAAATTCTTCACGGAGGCACATGTAACATATGTGTATAAACAATTACCCTGTCCGCCTGGAACAGAGGGGATTTGTGAACCTCCTAGGTCGCCATACATTATCATCTCTGATGAAAATACGCGCTCCAGTTACGCTCAAACCAACAAGGATGCAGTGTTGCGCGTCGATAATTACTCAGGAGATTCCTTTAAGGTTGGTGGCAAGTATAGATTTGAAGTCAGTGTCCGCAACATTAGCAACACCAGTATTCCCGAAAACGAATTCACGCTGGTTTCGGTCAAGAATATTAATGGTAGTGATGTTGTGACTCCGACTGTTACAACCACTGACGGCCCGTCCACCAAGAAATCTTTCCTCGCCCGCGCGTGGGCGTGGTTTGTCGGATTATTCAGGTAATTTAAAGTTTATCAATTGACAGAAAGACCTGTAGACACCGGGTGTCTGTAAGTCGGTAGCAAATTCGTTAAAAAAATTTGCTACTATTTATTGTGGTAACGGACAGCTGGATTCTTGCGACAGTTTTTCTAAACCTTGCAAACCGACAAGCCGATGGCCGTCCGAAAAAATCCAGGTCGGTGTGGCTTTTATTTTATTTTCGGCGCATTTATTCGGTTCTTTGCCGCAGTCAACGTGAGGCACGAGGCGGAAAGAGTCGCCAAAATTTTTCTTTTCTTTTTGGCAGTAAACGCACCACTCGGTGCCATACATCGTTACATTTTTGTCAGCCAAACATTGAGCAAATTCATCTAAATTAACTGTTGCCACCACATTTTTCTTATTAAAAATAAAAAACGCCACCGTTAATATCACTGCGCCTATCACAACAAATCCTAGAATTTTCAATGAATTATTCTCCTGCATAAATTTAATTTCTTAAAGCTGATGAAGCTATTGAAGCTGTAAGCTAGTGAAGCTATTTACTCGTCACAACAATTTACTAATTTTGCCACGATGTCTTGCGCTGTCCAGGGTTTGTCCGAAGCGGCGATACCCTTGAATTTTTCGGCATCAACTAATTTGAGCCGCACCGCCCAGAACAGCGAATAAAGCGAATAGGACTTGTCAAACATTTCTTTGGCTTCAGTTTTTTTGCTATCGCCTTGTAATTTAGTGCCGACTTCCATTAGTCGCATTGACGCTGCCAATAGGTGTTTGCCGATGCACCAAGTTTCGCCCAGGTGCCGGTCAATTAATTTTGCTAATGTCGCCTTGCGGATTTCTCGCACTTGATTAATGAAATCAAAATACTTGGCGTTGCCGGTTTTTTCGCCGGTGAAAAATAAATGTTCTTCCAAACTTACCAGATTCATTACGGCGATGCTCAGGTCTTCCTCCGCAGACAAATCAATGGCGCCGCCTTTTTTTAATTCCTCCACTTTTTTTAAAATGTCTTCAAGTTTGTAAGTGGGCGATTTCGTATCCATTTATTGAGTGATTAAAATAATAAAGCCGAGAATAATTAGTGCCACCGCTCCCCAGATTTTGACGCCGGCGCGTTTGGTTTTTTTCCATTCTTCCACTTTAGCGTGCAGGGTGCGGTTACTGACTAAAGCAAGAATGATAATCAGCGGGGCGACGAAAATGATGTTATATATTATCAAATAACCGAACCCTTGCCAAAAAGTTTTTCCGTCATGAAGCAAGCCGAGTACCAAAAAATATGGTCCGCCGGTGCAGGGAAATTCATACATTGCCACCAAAGCGCCGAGTATGAAAGCGGTAGGCGCCGATGCTTTTGCCATTAACTGCGCTATTTTCGGTTTGGCGCTGGCGGGAATTTTTAATTTAATCGGGAAGTTGGGGAAAATTTCGCCGGCAATATTAAGTAGGCCAAAAACGATTAAAATTAAAGCGCCGATTTTTGCCATGATGTGCGGCGCACCGAAAGCTGTTAAGGTTTGAAGAATTCCTAATCCAATGGAAATATAGGCGAGGAAAACACCGAGAACATAAGTACCGCCAATTGTTAACACTTTGCCGCGACTAAAACCCAAGCTTAAAAGAAAGCCAATGGTAATAAGTAAAACAGAAAAAGCACAGGGATTGACACTGTCAATCGCTGCCGCGCCAATGAGAACGAAAATTAAATTGTCCATAGTGAAGAAAACTATATCACACAAAGTAAATCGTTGACCACAATCCCCCCCATATAAGGGAACGACCCTCGACTTGAAAAAGTCACAATTTTGCCTGTTAACAAAACAAGTTTAAGTGATTTTTTCTGTTGATGTTGAGAACTGTTCGTCGCTATGGTAGCATACGATTTATGAAGCGTCAACGTCGAGTTTCCCCGAGTCAGACTCGGGGAAACCCCGAGTCTGACTCGGGGAAAAAAAGCAAAGTATTTATCGGTTTGTCTGGCGGAGTGGATTCGTCGGTGAGCGCGGCGTTGCTGAAAAAAGCTGGCTATGAAGTAACCGGTGTTTTTATCAAGGGCTGGCATCCGGATTGGGGGCCTTGCGGTTGGCAGGAAGACCGCTTGGACGCAATGAGGGTTTGCGCTCATTTGGGAATTCCTTTTCGCGACTTGGATTTATCACGGGAATATAAAAAGGAAGTGGTGGATTATATGGTTGCCGAATACCGCGCTGGTCGGACACCTAATCCTGATGTGATGTGCAACAAGCATATTAAATTCGGCGCGTTTTTTGATTGGGCGCTCAAACAGGGAGCGGATTACATTGCTACGGGACACTACGCGCGCGTACGCAAAGCTCCAAGCTCCAAGCTCCAAGCTCCAAACAAATTTCAAGTTTCAAATTATAAAAAGTTACAAGCCACAAGTTACAAGCTACAAGCTTCTCGCGACAGCGAGAAAGACCAGACCTATTTTCTCTGGACCCTGACCCAGCGGGAGCTTTCGCGAACACTTTTTCCGGTGGGTGGTCTGACCAAGCCGGCAGTGCGCAAGTTGGCGAAAAGATTCGGTTTGCCGACGGCTGATAAAAAAGACAGCCAGGGTCTGTGTTTTGTCGGCAAAGTGGACTTGCCAGATTTTCTGTCGCATTTTTTGAAGCCGAAACGCGGGAAAGTATTGCTTGCCCCGAACGAAGTTGAGGGGAATGAAAAAGAGAAAATTATCGGTTGGCACAACGGCGCGTTTTTTTTGACTATTGGCCAGCGGCATGGTTTTACCATTATCCAAAAAACTCCCAACGATTCGCCTTATTATATTATTACCAAAGACATCAAGAAAAACACCATTTCTGTTTCCCAAAATCTCAAAAGGCTTTCCAAAAGGCTTTCCAAAAGGCTTAGCCTTAAGGCTAAGCCTTTTGGTCCAGTTCTTTTACGAAATGTGAATTGGCTTGCCGGCAAGGCGCCTGATTTTAGCAAAACCTATTTTGCCCGTTTTCGTTATTGCCAGCCGCTGCAAGAAATTCATCTCAAGAATAAAAGGTTGAACCTTAAATCTGTAGAAAGGTTCAACCTTGAAATCCGATTTGAAAAACCGCAAACTGCCATCGCCCCCGGCCAATCGCTGGTAATTTACACTAAATCAGGCGAATGTCTTGGCGGCGGGGTTGTGTTTGACAGTAAGTAGTATTGTATGCTTATCTATCACTAGAAAACCTTTAACCAACGACAGAAAGGAACACCATGATCTTTGACATTACCGGTTCGCTTTTGGAGCGGCTTGTTAAGGTTGCAGATAGAATTAAAACTACCGTCGCTGATGCGGCAAAACGAGCGTTTGTCTCTGGTCTTGACCAATTAGAGAAGATTCAGACAAACGGGAATTCATCTCTGAAAATGAAAACTGTTTTGGATTTGGACGCCACATTTGTACCCTTGAATCAGTCGGCTGTGAGTTACGAATCTAAAGCCGAAAATGTCGGCATTCACGAATGGCCATCAATACTTACCGACGAGCAAAAACAAGTAGTGCGAGAGCAATTGTCGTCGTTACCGCTTAGAGAAATTGCTGTTGGACTCGGTGTGTCAGTTGCTGAAGTGTTTCGAGCAAGGAATGAAATCGCTAGCGCTTTCATCGCCGAAAACTGGAAGAAAAACTTAATAGCTCATAATTAATTGTCATTGAAATGCTCTCTTCCTGTGGCGAGCCGATTAGCTTTTAATATATCACATTTCATCTTGA
>MHSF01000019.1 GCA_001822695.1 Candidatus Taylorbacteria bacterium RIFCSPLOWO2_02_FULL_44_35
CTCTCACCCGTGGAGTTTATGCTATCATCACCATATTATCAGCTAGTCGGAGACCGAGAGTGCAAAACTGGGTGGCCTTATACATACTCCAGCCAAATTTTCTTTTTGATTTTCATTCGATGTTTTATTAGATCAGATCTAGGATTTTGTGATTTTAATATAATTATTTTCCTTTCCACACCACGGACAAAACCAAATTTTCTTGGCAACAGGCGCATCTCCTACCGTCCACCACTTTTTACATTTTCGGCAAATAAAATGGTGTAATTTTTCAACGCTTTTTAATTGTTTCATCTGTTGTATCATCTTTTGAATTTAATCTTTGACTTGGGCTAATAATTTCGGCGTATATAGTGGAAGAAACTTCTCTGATTTTTGCGGCTAACATTCGTAAGAATTCTTTTTCTGATTCCAATCCTTCTTTTGATGGACTGAAAAACCTAAAAGCTTTTTCTTCCTCTGAAAAATTATCTTTTATTTCTTTTCTAGATAATTTTTCATTTTTTAAAAAACCATCAATTGCTGAATTGGGTATACCAACGACTTTTCCAAGTAATTCGTGATATGCGTCGCTAGCAAGAGGTTGACTCAACGCGTCTTTCACTTGATCTAGTGCTGTATTATCTTTCGCTACGGCATATTGTAGTGAAATAAAGGGTTCATTTTGATAATCAATACCTTCTTCTCTGTAAACAAGGTCAAAACTAGTAAAACAATTCTCCACGCGCTTTCGCAAAGCTGGTATCTCAGATGGACTAAAGAGGTCAGTTGTAATAAGAGAAGCTGGTTTAACACCCAAAACAACAGCTAAAAGAAGCATTTTATCTTTAGGAAAAAAATCTTTCGTTTCCTCTAATGTTCTTAATGCTGCTGGTTGAATGTCTTTCTCGGGCGAAACAATTTTCTCCATCTCAAAATTATATTCTGATGATTTATTCATTTGAAGTTATTTCCCATGACACTTTTTATATTTTTTCCCGCTACCACATGGACAGGGGTCATTTCGGCCCGCCTTCGCTGACGCTTCGGCGGGCAAGCCGACGGATTTTGTGACACCACTGATTTCTTGCGCTTTGCGTTCTACTTCCCGCAAGTTTTTTTGTTCGGTGGAAATTATGCTGCCCGTGGTGAGCGAAGTCGAACCAGCAACAATATTTGGAATTAATCGTATTACTTGCGCTCGCGCCGCTTCCTCCATTTCCTTAAACAACCGCAAGCCCTCGCGTTTGTATTCCACCAACGGGTCGCGTTGGCCGTAAGCGCGCAAATTGACAGACGAACGAGTGTAATCCATCAATTCCAAATGCTCCACCCAAAACATATCAATGGTCTGTAAAATTACCCGCCTCATTATCAAGTGAAAGTCCCCACCGAGCCCGGTCTTTTTATCCGTAATCGCTTTTTCCAACACCTCATCACCTGCCAATAAATTTTCCAAATATTCATCTACCGCCTCTGGTCCGCCAGTTAAAATTTTCCGCCGCCGAGTATAAATGGTTTTGCGTTGGTGATTCAAAACATCATCGTATTCCAAAACATGCTTGCGGGCGTCAAAATTAAAGCCCTCAATTTTTGTCTGAGCGGTCTCCAACGATTTGCTAATCATATTATTCGCAATCGGTTCATCTTCGGCAACTTTCAAAAAACCCATCACTTTTTTAATGGTATCCACGGCAAAAATCCGCAATAAATTATCTTCCAAAGAAACAAAAAACTGCGTTTCGCCCGGGTCGCCTTGCCGGCCGGAACGGCCGCGCAATTGGTTGTCAATACGCCGCGCCTCATGCCGTTCCGTTCCGATAACCGCTAAACCGCCGGCGGCACGGACTCGCTCCGTTTCCTGCGGGTCGGGCGGGTTACCGCCAAGTTTAATGTCCACGCCCCGGCCGGCCATATTGGTAGCAATAGTCACGGCGCTCCGCCGGCCGGCTTGGGCGATGATTTCACCCTCCCGTTCGTGATTTTTGGCATTCAAAATCTCGTGCTTGATGCCTTCTCTCTGCAGATATTGCGACAACACTTCATTTTTCTCAATGGAAACAGTTCCCACCAAAACCGGCTGGCTTTTTTTATTCAATTCTTTTACTCGCTTAGCTAAAGCGGTGAATTTGCCGTGCTCGGTTTTGAAAATCACATCATCCAAATCACGACGAATCATCGGCTGATTAGTTGGAACGGAAACGACATTTAAACCGTAGACCTTCAAAAATTCTTCTTTGGAAGTTGCCGCCGTGCCAGTCATGCCGGAAAGTTTTTTATAGAGCCGGAAATAATTTTGAAAAGTAATGCTGGCGAAAGTTCGCGATTCTTTCTGAACTTGAACGCTTTCCTTGGCTTCAATCGCCTGATGCAAACCCTCGCTCCAACGCCGGCCCGGCTGAAGCCGGCCGGTAAATTCATCCACAATTACAATTTCGCTATTTTTGACGACATACTCTTTATCATTATGAAAAAGCGCTTCCGCCCGCACCGCCGTTTCCAAATGATGGACAAATTTCATCCCGCCTTCAGTATAAATATTCCCCACATTCAAAGATTTTTCCACCCGGTCAATACCTTCTTGGGTCATGGCAATAGACCGAAATTTTTCGTCCACGGTAAAGTCCTTATCTTTTACCAAAGTGCGGGCGATACCGGCAAATTTGCGATACAAATCCTCCGATTCGCTGGTCGGCGCGGAAATAATTAACGGCGTCCGCGCTTCGTCAATTAAAATAGAATCAATCTCGTCAACAATGGCAAAGTGATAATCTCTCTGGCGCAGGGCGATTTCTTCGTATTCTAAATTATCGCGCAAATAATCAAAACCAAATTCGTTATTGGTGCCGTAAGTGATATCGGCTTGATAGGCCTCTCGCCTCGTACAAGGCCGCAAAAACTCGTGAACCACTTTGAATGACCCGAGAGTATCTCTCTCTTTGTCCAATTTTTCTTCCTCTTCTTTATTTTTCAATTTTGAATTGTCATTTTGAATTTTGAGCTTTTCATTTTGAATTTCACGATGCGCTGTATCATATATGAACGATTGCTCATGATTGAGCACTCCCACCGAAACTCCTAAATAATTGTAAATCTGCCCCATCCAAACCGCGTCGCGGCGGGAAAGATAGTCGTTGACGGTGACAATGTGAACACCCTTGCCTTCCAATGCGTTTAAGTAAACAGGTAAAGTGGCAACTAATGTTTTTCCTTCGCCGGTCTTCATTTCGGCGATGCCGCCGCGGTGTAAAATCACACCGCCGGTTAGTTGAACATCAAAGTGCCTCTGACCCAAAGTCCGCTTTGCCGACTCACGCACGGCCGCGAACGCTTCTGGTAAAATGTCGTCCAAACTTTCGCCGCCATCCTCGCCGGTTGGCGGGGCAAGTCGTTTTTTAAATTCTTCTGTTTTGGCGCGCAAATCATCCGCCGAGAGTTTTTCAAACTCCGGTTCTAAAGCGTTGATTTTTGCCACCAACGGCTGAATTGTCTTTATTGTTTTTTCATTTTCGTCGCCGAAAATCTTGGAAAAAATGCTCATGATAGCGTTATGGTAGCATAAAAAATCTCCCTTTGAAATTAAAATCCCCCTTGTAAAGGGGGTGTCCCGAGGCGATTAGCCGAGGGGCGGGGGATTTTCTGATTTTTAAAATCCCTCCCCCTCGCGGACTCGGGGCTCTCCCTTTACAAGGGAGATTAAAACATCATACAAAAATCCCTCCGATGTTCTACCGGAGGGATGTGAGATTGCGTGCGGTCGGTTAGGCCGCAACCGGCTGCCTCTGGTACCGGGCGTTAAACTTCGCCACACGGGACTGTCCCATGTCGGCGAGTTCTTGGTCAAGTTCAGTCAATTGTGACTGGACTTCGCCGACACCCGGAGACCACGCTGGGGCTGATTGATCAGCTACATGCGAACCCTTGAGAGTCCGCCATTGGCGATTGCCGTTGCCGCCGTTGTCGGAAGCCGAAACCGGCTTTTGCCGCGGTTCGCGTTCAACCCAGGGCTCCACCGTGGGCTCACCGTTGCGGACGCGAACGGCGAAAGCCGTGTCGCAACCAGCCAACTGCACACGCAGAAGCTCGCCTTCATGAACTACCCAGACCTCGTCGGACCAGGTGCCATTGTCGGGCAGAATCCCGTTGTTTCGACCGTGGCCACCAACCAACTCCCTTGACCGCCAGCCGGTAATAATTCGGCTGACATAGCCATTGCCTTTACCGCTCTCACCAACAGTGAGGAAGCGAACAAGACAAGAATTGCTCCATTGGTTGTGATCCCTCGACAAAATGAAGAGGGGCCGTTGGTCGCCGCCAGCATTGAACAGGAAAGCGTCCAACACGATGTTGCTTGTCACAACTGGTTGGTTTTGCAGATTCTTGTTGAGAGGAATCCAAGTAAACCAAGATCCTGGACCAGCCTCACCGAGAAAGAGCACTTTTCCATGTTCCTCAGTATCGGCAAGAACGAGACCGGGGGTGATTGAACCACCAAAGAATGTATAAGTTTTCAATTTACTCTCCAAATTTCAAAACCTTAGAAATCGTTTTGACTGCCTCACGGCATTTCTCAATCCGACAGGACTGAAAAATCCCTTGGTTTTGACTACCAAGAGCATAGCAGATTACTCTGTTTCTGTCAACCCCGCGTCAGAGGCAATGGGGCAAGCCCTGTCTCTAACGGGGCCAATACCTCAAAATATGGCTTAAAATAAAGAGAAAATCGATGGGCGAGGCGGGACTTGAACCCGCAAGCCTTTCGGCACACGCTCCTGAAGCGTGCGTGTTTGCCAATTTCACCACTCGCCCAAAATTAGCTTATAGCTTTTTTTCTTTTTCCGCCACCAATTCTAAGGTCTTGATAATGGTGTCAGAATTCAATGATATGCTGTCAATTCCCTGCTCCACCAAAAATTCGGCGTAATCGGGAAAATCGCTCGGCGCTTGGCCGCAAATGCCGATGTATTTATTTTTCTCTTTACACTTTTTTATAATCTCGGCAATTAATTTTTTCACCGCCGGATTTTTTTCATTGGCAATGCCAGCGACAATGCCCGAATCGCGGTCCAAACCGAGCGTCAGTTGAGTCAAATCGTTGGAACCGATGGACATCCCGTCGCAAATTTCTAAAAATTCATCAGCCAATAAAATGTTGGATGGGATCTCGCACATAATATAAACTTTGAGACCACTCTGACCGCGTTCCAAACCATTAACCTTCATCGCTTCCAAAACCTGTTTGCCTTCTTCCGGCGTCCGACAAAAAGGAATCAGAACGGCAACATTCTTCAGACCTATTTCTTCTCGGACTTTTTTCAGAGCGCGGCATTCCAAACCAAACGCCTCCTTGAATTTCGGGTCGTAATAGCGCGAAGCGCCGCGCCAGCCAAGCATCGGATTTTCTTCCGCCGGTTCGTAAAGCGCTCCGCCGACCAAAGTCCGATATTCGTTGG
>MHSF01000020.1 GCA_001822695.1 Candidatus Taylorbacteria bacterium RIFCSPLOWO2_02_FULL_44_35
GCCCTCGGGGGGAATCGAACCTCCATCATCTCGTTAGGAGTGAGATGTTCTATCCATTGAACTACGAGGGCTAAGAGCTACTTAATTTTTAACAACTGCGACAACAGCGGTTTATTGAAACCGACGATAATTTCATCGCCCACTTGGATTACCGGCACGCCCATCTGGTCGCTTTTTTCCACCATCTCGCGCCTTTTTTCTAAATCATTGCCGACATCGAATTCTTCGTATTTGATGTCATGCTCATTAAAAAATTCTTTTGCCAACTTGCAATACATGCAACTGGCGGTGGAATAAATTTTTACATTCATAAGGTCATTATACCACTTTGTTCTGCGGAATGCGAGAATCGGACTCGCGCCTAATGCTTGGGAAGCACTCGTTCTGCCACTAAACTAATTCCGCTTTTTATTATTTTTGATTAATGTCGAAAAATTCAAGAATAGATTGCCAAAGGCCTTTGGTTTTTGGGGCAGTCTCGGTCGGTTTTTTCTGTTCGTCATCAACAATCACAATCAATTGTTCACTGCCTTTGGTGACCTGATATTTCTGCCGGATTTCTTTCTCAATCCCCTGCTCAGTTTTTAATTCCGTTGTTACTTTTTCCAATATCACCTTTTTATTTTCCATGGCCACTAATTCTTTTTCCGCCAGCGCCAAACTGGCGCGGCTGTTTTGATAGCGGCCGTAAATATTGAAGACCGCCCGCCCGGCGAGCGCTACCAGAATTACAAGGACCGAGATTTTCCAGTAAGAACGAAATATTTTTGGCAACATATCACCAATATGATATCATAAAAAAATGGTAATGCTTTTTTCCCAGCGGAATAAAAAAATAATCAGGATGGTTTGGATAGTGCTTGGCATTCTTGTTTCCATCAGTATGGTTTTGCTTTATACTCCGGGAGTTTTTTGATAGCGCTTATTCTTTTTTAATCATCTTCAGAAAGACCGCCGGCGGAATATTTATTCTTCCCCGCTCTTTCAGGCGCTTTTTGCCTTCTTTTTGCTGTTCCCAGAGTTTTCGCTTGCGGCTGATATCACCGCCGTAAAGATAACCAGTTACATCTTTGCGCAAGGCCTTAAGAGTGCGCGAGGCGATAATTCGCCCGATGGTTTTGGCTTGAATTTTAGTGGTGAATAATTGCCGCGGCAAAATTTTATAAAGTTTTTCCACCGCCGCTTCCGCTTCTTCCTGAAGCCGGGCGCGGGAGACAATTCTGGCAAAAGCCGGCACCGATTCCTCGGCAACTAGAATTTCCAATTTAGTGACGTCGGCTTCCCTGGGTTCAATGATTTTGTAAGATAACGAAGCAAAGCCGGAAGTGACACTTTTTATTTCATCAAAAAAGTCGCGCATCAATTCCCGCAAAGGCATAGCTAGTTCTAACGAGTTGCGATTTTCGCCGAAGGTCTCCGATTGGTCGACCGTGGCTTCGTGGCGATGGGCGAGTTGGATGATTTCGCCGAGATAATCAGCCGGCGTGATAATTTTTACTTTTGCCCAGGGCTCGTAAATTTTCTGAATTTCACCATCGGCTGGAAATTGGTTGGGCGAATAAACTACTCGCTTCTTATTTTTTTTGTCCAGAATTTCATAAGTGATGGAAGGCGAAGTGACGACCAACGACAGGTTGAATTCGCGGCGTAATCGTTCAGCGACGATTTCCAAGTGGAGCATACCAAGGAAACCACAACGAAAACCGCGCCCCAAAACGCCCGACGATTCTTCCTCATGAGTGAAAGACGAATCCGACAAGCGTAATCGTTCCAGCGCTTGGCGCAAATTATTCCAATCATCCGCGCCTCCTCGGCGGGCAGGTTGGCTTTCCGGATAAATAGAAGCCCAAACAACCGGTTTGGGAGCGAGATAACCTTCAAGCGGTGGCAAATTTTTGCCCGCTTCGCCGCGAGGCGAGTCCGCTGAAATGATCGTGTCGCCGACCAAGGCGATACCCGGTTCCTTGATGCCGGTAGTGATGTAACCGATTTCGCCGGCGCCAAGAGTTTCAGTGGGCGTTTCCATCGGGGTGAAGACGCCGATGTCAATCGGCGCAAATTTTCTTTGGCCGGCGGCGAAAGCCAGTTTGTCTTTCTTGGAAATTTTACCATCAAAGACGCGCAGATAAATACAGACACCGGTATGATTGGAATATTTAAAATCAAAAATCAAGCCGCGGAAGCCCCGCTCTTTTGGTTTACCAAAAGAGCGGGGCGGCGGAATTCTATCAATTATGGCTTTCAGCAATTGGGCTACTCCTTGACCAGTTTTGCCCGATACTTCCAAAATTTCCGTCGGTTGGCAATTCAAAATTTTTGCCACCTCTGTTTTGGTTTCAGCGATTCTCGCCAACGGCGAATCAATTTTGGTAACGACGGGAATAATTGTCAGACCCGCTTCCCTCGCCATTTCCAAAGTGGTCAAAGTTTGCGCCTGCACGCCTTGGGTGGCGTCCACTAACAAAATCGCGCCTTCCACTGCTCTCAAGGCCCGCGATACTTCGTAGGAAAAGTCAATGTGCCCGGGCGTGTCCACCAAATTCAGAATAAATTCTGAATTTCCAATTTCCAAATTAGATTTTTGATTTTTTTTGTTTGGATATGGGATATTGGATATTGGAACTTCCGCATGATTTGGCGAACGCCAAATCATGCGGACGGGTTTCATTTTTATCGTAATCCCCCGCTCTCGCTCCAGCTCCATTCGGTCCAAGACCTGATCGGTCATTTTTCTTTTTTCAATGGTGTCGGTCAATTCCAAAAACCGGTCAGCCAAAGTGCTCTTGCCGTGGTCAATATGGGCGATGATACAAAAATTTCTGGTATGATTTATTTTATCCATAACTTTCCCTTATCGGACTTGCCAGTTATTTTGGGAAACGGTGGCAGAAACATTTTCCATAATTTTATTGATTTCGGTGTCGGTTAGTGTTCGAGCCTGCGATTGGAAAACCAAGCGGAAAGCCAGAGATTTTTTGTCGGCTTTTTGATATTCGTCGAAAAGATAATGATTGGCGAGCAGTTTTTTTTCTTTGCCAATCCCCTTTTCTATTACTGTCCAAAGTTTTTCCGTTGTAACATTCGTTGGCACAAAAATCGCAATATCGCGGACAATAAACGGATATGATGAAATTGGTTTGAACCGAAAGGCTAAACCTTTCGAATTCGAAAGGTTTAGCCTTTCGGTCTTTGGCCCCGGCAGTTTTTTTGTCAACGCGCCAAGGTTGATTTCCAAAATGCCTTTGCGGGCTTGCCCGGTAATTTTTTCACCCAAAATTTTTTCCAAGGCAGTTTTGGCTTCGGCAAAATCATTAAGCGCCAAATGGGTTTCTTCGCCGCTTTTCGTAAACACTTTGCCGATTTCAAAAATTTTTATTTTTTTTAAACCCAAGAGCGGCGCGTTGAGAGTATTCAATTTCAGGCTGGCGGCCAATTGGTCGGCGAGTTGAGTTCGCAAGAACGCCTTATCCGATGCCAAAGGTTTTTCTATTTCCATATCCCCTTTTGGTTGAAAAGAAAAAGTCATAATTTCCGAAAAATCGCATTCAATCAAAACTTGCCGAATTTTATTTTCCCAGTAAAAATTTTTGTTAATCTCTGCCGTTGCGATTTTGGTTCCTGATAATTTTTCCGATGGAATTTTATCGTAGCCGTAAAGCCGGCCGATTTCTTCAACCAAATCTTCAACTGAACGCAAATCCTGCCGTTCCGGCGGAATCAAGCCGTCGACGACATTTAGCCGCGCCAAAATTTCGTTAATTTCTTTTTCGGAAATTTTCACGCCGAGTTTTTGGGCGACAAAAACAGGCGAGAGTTCAATTTTTCTTGGCGATCCTGGCACTGGATACTCATCAACGACTTCTCCAAACTTCGCGTTAGGCGAAGATTCCATAATTAGCGTCGACAATTCCGCCATCGCCCACTCGGCGATAACCGGCGAAAGATTGTTTTCAAATCTTTTTGAAGCGTTGGTTTGGAGACCGAGTTTTTGGGCGGTTTTTCTGATGAGTGTCGGCTGGAAGTTGGCCGATTCTAAAATTAAGTTTTCGGTTTTTTCCGTTACCTCGGCTCTTTTCCCGCCCTTAACGCCGGCAATCGCCAGTGGCCCTTCGTTATCGGCGATAATTAAAATTTCTGGGTCAAGGACAATTTCTTTATCATCAAGAGTGATAATTTTTTCGCCTTTTTTTGCTCGACGGATTTGAATGGCACCTTTTACCTTATCAGCATCAAAAGCGTGGAGTGGCTGATTCATATCAAACATTACAAAATTCCCTGCGTCCACGATATTGTTAATTGAACGCTGCTCGACGGAAGCCAAAAGTTTTTTTATCCAATCTTGTTGTGAAGGTTGAACCTTCACATTTTCTACGCGACGGCCGATGTAGCGGCGGCAGTCGGCGGGGTTTTCTATTTTTATGGAAAGTGGCATGAGTTTGGCGGCAGTTGGCGCGTGGATATCTGATTTCCACATTTTGTGGAAATCAGATATCCACAGAAATTCTGGTTTAGCGGTCGCCAATTCCCTAGTGATGCCGCGATGGCAAAGGGCGTAATGAGCGCGGTCGGGCAGAACTTTCACATCCAAGACGAAATCATTTCCCCGTTTCTCAACATTTTCAATTTCAAAAACCGAGAATGTCAAAATCTCCGCCACCTTTTCCGCTGTCGGCAGTTTTTTCTTAAAGTATCTTTGAAGCCAGTTGTAGGAAATAAGCATATTTCAAAATTGATTTATCAACCTCAAATCGCCGGAGTAAAGCTGACGGATGTCGGGGACGCCATATTTCACCATAATCAAACGGTCAATGGTGCTACCGAAAGCGAAGCCGGTATAACCTTCCAAACCAACCACCTTGAAAACATTTGGGTGAACCAAACCGGCGCCGGCCATCTCCAACCATCCCGACGCTGGCGGTCGGGAATCCGACCCATCTTGGCGTCGGAGTTTGTCCACCTTCACATCTATTTCCACCGATGGTTCAGTAAAAGGAAAAAAGCTGGGCCGTAAGCGAATTTCCGTGTTTTTGCCCAAATATTTTTTGAAAAAATAAAGCAAAGTCCATTTGAGTTGCGCCAGCGACACTATCTTATCCACGTAAAGCCCTTCGCACTGAAAAAATTGCGCTTCGTGAGTGGCATCGGTCGCCTCGTTTCTGAAAACTTTTCCGGGCGCAATAATGCGATAGGGCGGCTTAATCCCCTCTTTAAGTTTTTGCTCCATATATCGAATTTGGACCGGACTGGTATGAGTTCTTAATAAAAGTTTCTGATTTTTTTGGAATTTGGAATTTGGAATTTGGAAATTTTCTGGTTGTTTCAACCAGAATGTGTCCTGCATATCTCTGGAGGGATGGTCTTTTGGCACATTCAAGGCGTCAAAATTATGCCATTCGTCTTCCAATTCCGGCCCCTCGGCCACTTCAAAACCCAGCTCATCAAAAATTTCACGAATTTGCAAAATCGCGCTGGAAATTGGGTGAAGATGGCCGGCCGATCGCTCTTTATCCATACGGAAAATATATCAGAAAATTTTATTGTTAGCCAGAGGTCGGATTTGAACCGACGATCTGCCGTTTACAAAACGGCTGCTCTAACCAACTGAGCTACTCTGGCGTTTACAAATCCAAGTTTTTCTTGCGCGGCAAATGATTTTTATAGTCAGTAATGTCTTTTAAGAAGAATGATACCGTGCCTTTTGGTTTGTTTAGATTATGATAGCGGACTTTTCTAGTCAAGGTTTCCGACCAGCGGCGGATTTTTATTTGAGCCGAAAGCAAAAATTTTTCCATTATCCGCAGGGTCGAGATAGTTAAAAGTCCGACGCGGCGTATATTTAAATGGACCGTCAGATTGTCTCTCGCGTCCCCGGCGAATTTTTTGACCACTGGTTCGGCGACGGCGTTGAATCGCGTCATAATTTTTACGCTGCCGGCTTGCTCTAGCCATTTGAGCGCCACCATTAAGGCGATTAGCGCCAAAGAGCCGTAGAAAATTATTAGGGTAGCAATCATGTAGTAATCATATTAATTTATTTATTTTACCGAGAAGCGAGCAAAACGACCGATTGCTATTTTCTCCCCGAATTTTTGGATGGCTCCGTCCAACAACTCTTGAATTGTCAAATCCGGATTTTTGATAAAGGGTTGCTCCAACAACACCCGCTCTTTGAAATAGGCGTTTAGTTTGCCTGCCAGAATTTTGCTGCGGATGGCCGTCGGTTTATCTTTGATTTCATCAGCGAATAATTCTTCCACTTTTTTAAGTTCGCTTTCAGGCACATCGGCGCGTTTCAAGAATTCTGGATTAGCAGCGGTTATCTGCATGGCAAGATCGTAAGCGATTTGCCGGAATTCTTTGTTGTTGGAAACGAAGTCGGTTTCCGAAAGCAGTTCCACCAGCGCGCCAACGGCGGCGTTGCCGTGGATGTAGGCAGCGATGGCGCCGGCGCCCAAAACACGGTCCTTCTTTTTAGTGGCGAGGTCGCTACTTTTTTTGCGGAGAATCAACAAGGCCTTTTCGGTGTCGCCCTTAGCTTCCTCCAGCGCCTTTTTGCATTGCATTACCGAAATGCCGGTCATATCACGGAGGTTTTTAATCTGCTCATTGGTTATCATAAAAGAAGTTTAAAGTTTAAAGCAAAAAGTTTAAAGTTAAAATTTAAAGTAGAAAGTTTTTTATTTTGAGATGTAATTTTGCGTTTTTAGCTTTTTCCCTTCCTCGTACGCTTTTTTGATTTCCTCAACAAAAAAGGAAATGCTTTTAATGGAACTGTCATTAGCGGGGATTGGGTAATCAATTTCGTTGAAGTTGCAATCGGAATTGGCCAAAGCAATCACCGGAATTTTTTTATGACGCGCTTCGGCTACGATGGTTTTTTCTTTAGCCGGATCGACTACAAACACGGCTTTGGGCAAAGCAATCATCGGGGTCAAGCCATCGAAAAGTTTTTCCAGATTGTCCAACTCCCTGTCCAAAAGCAGTTGCTCTTTTTTTGTGTATTTGGCAAATTCGCCGCTGGCTCGCTTTGTCCTCATTTCCAAAAGTTTTTCCACTCGCTTGCGGATTTCGCCGAAGTTGGTGATGGCGCCGCCAATCCAGCGGCCGGCAACGAATGGTTGACCGATTGAGGTGGCGGCATTTTTGACAGCATCACGAGCTTCGAATTTGCCGCTGACCAACAGGAGCATTTCACTCCGACCAGCCATTTCCACCACGAATTTTTTGGCATTTTCCAAACAGGATTTGGTTTTTTCCAAGTCGAAAATTTCCACGGTGTTTTTGGCGCCGAAAATATAGGGCTTGGCCGAGGGATGGCGACGGGTCTTGGCCAGCGCGAAATGGGCGCCGGCGCCAAACATCGCCTCAATCAGCGGGTCGTTGATTTTCGTCACTTTTTCTTCCGTTGGTTTCATCATAGTCGAGCAGTTTAACATTAAGCCAGCGTAGCGGCAAGTTGTTTTACAATTGGCTCTAAATCACCATTTAAGATTGCCGCGATGTTGTGCCAATTCTCTTTCAACCGGTGGTCGGTGACGCGGTCTTGGAGAACATTGTAAGTGCGAATTTTTTCCGAACGAACAGCCGAGCCGATTTGGTCTTTGCGATTTTTGGCGAATTTCGCCGCCTCTTCTCTTTCTTTCAAATTCTCAAGTTTGGCGGACAAAATTGACAGCGCTTTTTCACGATTGCGAGCTTGGCTTCGCTCGGAAGTGGAACGAACATCAAGGCCGGTGGGCTTGTGAATAAGCCGAACGGCGGTTTCCACTTTGTTGACATTTTGTCCGCCCTTGCCGCCGGCGCGGGAAAATTCCATATCCAAATCGGCAGGGTTAATGATGAAATTGGTTTTTTTTCTTAATGGCAACACTGCCACTGAAGCGGTAGAAGTATGGACCCGGCCAGACTTTTCGGTCGCCGGCACTCGTTGAATTCTATGAATACCAGTTTCCCAGCGCAAATTTTTAAAAGCGTCTTGGCCGCGCAATTCAAAAACCGCCTCTTTGAAACCGCCCAGAGGGCTTTCTGATTTGTAGACAAGTGTCCACTGCCAATTTTTTTCGGCAGCGAATTTTTGATACATTATCGCCAATTCTTCGGCAAACAATGCCGCTTCTTCACCGCCAACGCCAGCTCGGATTTCCATAATCATTTCATTGGGAAATTCTTCCTCGGCTTTTTCAACGGCGACAATTTCGGCGATTTGTTTTTCAACTGCCTCCTTTTGGACTCTGATATTTTTTAATTCTTCTGTTGCCAAATCACCGAGCCCTTTGTCGTTTTTTGCCAACATTAAAACTTCCGCTTCTTCTTTGGCGAGTTTTTCCAATGTCTCGGTGAGATAAGTGGTTTTGGAATTAATTTGATAGTTCATGGAAATCAAAATCACAAAGGCTTCGCCTTGCGGTAAACCGCAAGGCGAAGCCTTTGGGTCTTAAGACTTGGCTTTCGGTTTTTTCGAAGTCGCTTTAGCTTGTCGGGCCTTGAATTTGTGAACGCGTCCGGCCGCATCAATGGTTTTGTCGCCGCCGGTGTAAAACGGGTGGCAAGCGCTGCAAATTTCCACGCGGATTTTTTCCACAGTAGAACCGACGGTGAATTTATTGCCGCAGGCGCAAGTTACTTCGGCTTTATCAAAATATTTCGGGTGAATTTCTTTTTTCATAAAAACCAGATTATCAATTGGTTTTAATAATGTCAATTTGCTGTTGATACTTGGCGGCTAAGTCCATCACATCGTCGCCGTAGAAAGCGTAAGCCGACTTGGTGGCGTTTTTCCAACCGGCGAGATAGCGCAAAGCGGCGAGCCGTTCAGCGGCGTAAGTTTTTTTGTCGGCGCCATTGTCAGCCATTAACAGGCCAGTGGCCATAAAAGCGTCTTCTGGCTCCCAAGGATTCGGCGGATTGTGGCCAGTGGCGCTGGCGATTCGGTCTTCATAAAGCACCCAAGTGGAAGGAATAAATTGGGCTGGTCCCATCGCGCCGCCGTAGCCGTACCAAGGTTTTTTGGAAACCGGCATTAGGTCGGGATTAAGACCGAGCCGCGCGGTAAGAGCCAAAAATGGTACGGTGTCGCGCGGCGCTTTCATATCCACCTTCCAATTGCCGGTGCCGACGTTTTCGCCAAGATTGGACTCTTCGGCGATGATGCCCAGAATTACCGCCGCCCGCACGCCAGTTTTTTGCGAAGCTCGAGTCGCGTACTCATAGGCTTTTTCAAAAGGAATGGCCGCCGAACCGCGCAGGGCGAACAATTCCGCTCGGATTTGAGCCGCGCTTTTTTCTTTATCCTTGATTATTTTCTGATAGACCGTTTCCACCCCTCGAGAAATTTTTAGAATGTCTTTTTTCTCCGCTTCTTGCTTTTCTATCTTCTTCTTTTCCAACTCTTGAATTTTTTTCAAATCGGTTTCTTCTTTGGCTTTGTCTTCCAGCGAATTTTTTTCGTCCTCGGTGGCGGTTTTGGTGAAGCGCAATTCCCCGAACGATTTGGCCAGTGACGCCTTAATCGCTCGAAAGGCGTCCAAGTCCTCAAAGAAAGTGGAAAGATTATTGTCGCTCAGGGCGAATTCAGCGATGGAAAAATTGTCCAACTCGCGGGTCTTGCGAAGCAGGTCAGCCAGCGCCGCCAACTCACGGTCAATTTTTGCTGACAAGCCGGCAATAGTTTTTTCCTTGTCCCCGATATCTTGATTTAAATTTTCTATTACCAAACCGCGAGCTTTGATGGAAAGTTTGGCGGTATTAATTTTGGCGTTCAGAATGGCGATATCGCGTTCCAAAGAAACGCTTTCGCGCTGTTTGTTCTGGAGAATTTGCTTTTGGGCGTCAATTTCTTTTTGCAGCGCCGTCAATTGGCTTTCCAATTCCGCTCGGCGATTGGTAACCAAGTTGGAAACATCTTGAGCAAAGACGATACCGGCTAGCAGAAAAAATACGATAAAGATACCGAAAGGCTTCGCCTTGCGGTAAACCGCAAGGCGAAGCCTTTTTGAATTTTGTTTTAAGAACTTCATTTCCCTTTTGATTCTCTGCGTTCCTTTGTTTCTTTACCGGCCGCTAACTTTACCTCGTTAGCCCCGACGGAACCTTTCGGCGAAACTGGGCCGGCGGCAGGTTCGGCGCTCTCTCCTTCTTTTGCTTCCTTGCCTTTCTTTTCCACTTCAATCGTTGACAAATCTACCGGTTCTGCCGGCTTCTCTTCCACTTCTTCTTTCGGTTCATGAACTGACACCACCACTTCTTCCGGTTTTTCCATCAAGGTAACGCCCGAGGACAATTTTATGTCTTTGGCCGCAACGGTGTCGCCGAAGTTTTTAAGCGAACCGATATCCACTTCAATCTTTTTCGGCAAGTCCTTGGGCAGGGCTTCAATGGCAAGTTCGTGCAAAACTTTGAGCAAAATCGCGCCCAGGTCTTTAACCGCCGGCGAAACGCCGGTGAATTCAATCGGGGTTTTAATTTTCAATTTCTTACCTTTTTCAAAAACATAAAAGTCGGTGTGGCGCGGGATGGAACGAATTGGGTCCAAATCCACATCCTGGATCAACGCTTCTAGATTTTCTTCGCCTTCAATCGCCAGATTAACCACCGAACTCTCGCCAGCTTCTTTCCAGACCTTGACGAAATCCTTAAGGGCCACGCTAATTGGTATGGCTTTTTCCCGCTTGCCATAAACCCCGTTAAAAACTTCGCTTCTAACGGGGTAAAAAACCGCCGGTAATACGCCGTTTTTTCTCATTTTTCCCAAATTCGCTCTCGGCGCGCGTCTTTTCGCCTTCAATAAAATCATAGAAGGCATTATACGGGAATTGCTCAAAAAGGCAATCATGTAAAAGAAAAACGGCGGTTCGCGCGAGCGAACCGCCGCAGTTTTTTCACCTACACCAATCCTATGCTATCGCGGTTTTTGTGTGTATGCCCAAAGTGAATTTATAAACAGGTCATGTCTTTATAAAAAACGGCTGGTCCGAAAACCAGCCGTTTCACTAGCCACCGCCTTTTAGGTCAAAGCGGAAAACCGATAATTGTCTTGAGCCGATACCAAACAAGTTTCGGGAAATCCTTCCAGAACTTGAATCGCTCTTTCCATGGCTCGTTCAACTTGTGATCAATCGCGTAATATTGGGTCCACCAAGCTTTTGGAATAATCCACTTCCCATACCTCCTGATTCGTGGTAAATGGTCTCCACTTGAAACCACAATAACTAAAATGTCATTGCTAATGTCATCGCTGAAATTGAATTCGTTTTCGGCAATTCTGATTGCCCAAACCAATTCCGACAATGTCCCCCAACCGAGCGGTTTGTGGTAGATTGTGATTGCCCCTGTCGGGTCTTTTGTCCGCAGATATTCAGTCATTTGTCCAGCCAAACTAACCCTTTTCGTTTTGGTAGATTGACGCGGACTTTTCTTAGAAAAGCCCGCTGAGAAAACGCATAACTTGAGTCCGTCCATACCGGCGACTAGCTCAACTGCCCTATCGATGCGCTTTTCCGTAACTCCGCTCCAATGCCCAATGTCGTTGTAACCGGGTACTATCAGTAGTATGTTCACAGAACCTTTCTAGGCCAGAATTGTTCAATGATCTAGCCACAAAAAGCTTAGCTTAATTAAATTATTTCGTCAAATTAGCAATGATTTTGCCAATATTTTGAGCCAACAGATTCCAGTTATATTTTTCCGCGACCAGTTTTTGAGCGTTGGTTATAATTTTTTGACGGAAGGAATTATCGGTCAAAAGTAATTTTACTTTCTCGGCGATGCCTTGGGGATTATTGGGTTCGCAGAATAAACCCGTTTGTCCATAAAGGTTGAACCTTTCTGAAGATCCAAGGTTCAACCTTGAAGAGGGGTCAAAAAGAAAATCCGGAATACCACCGACTGGCGTGCCGATAATCGGTAAACCGGCCGCCATGGCTTCAATAAACGAATTGCCTAGACCTTCGGATAATGAAGGGCGGACAAAAATGTCGCTGGCCCAAAGATATTCCGGCAATTTTTCCGGTTGAACAAAACCGACAAATCTAACTCTGTTTTGTAACTTGCCAGCCCCAGGCTGGTCCGCCTCGGGCGGATAACTTTGAACCTTAGACTTTAAACTTTCCTCCAATTCGCCAATTCCAACAATTAACAACTTCACTTTTTCTGGCAAAAATTTTAGCGCCGCGATAATGTCTTCCACCCCATTTTTTTTCACCAGCCGTCCAGTCGTTACCAAAATCACATCATCTTTTTCAAATCCTAATTTTTTCCTAAATTCATCTTTTTGGAAATTGGAAATTGGAAATTGGAAATTTTTAATGTCCACTCCATTCGGCACTATCTTCACATTCTTTGCCCCCATTTTCTTTCCCCACCTTGCCAAGTAATCGGAAATCGCCGTAACGCTATCAGCTCGGCGGAAAATCATTTTAAATAACGGGGACACAAACCAAACCTTGCGCTTAATTTCCGCAAGCGGGTCGCCTTCCTGTAAAGTCAGAATAAACGGCACGGTCGGCTCGAAAATTTTGAAAAACAAAGCGGCGAAACCGGCATAATTGGCCATAATCGCCCAGGTGGCGTCATAATGGTTTTTTTTATGAAGCCGCCGCGCCAAGAAAAATGCTGAAAATGGAAAAAATAATTTACCCAAGCTGCCCTTACCCATTCTGAAAATGTTTACGCCGTCAATATTTTCTTGGCGCTTTTGGCAACCATCTAAATTGACCGTCAATAAATCAAAACTAAAACCACTGGCCGCTAGCCGTTTAGTGATTTCCTCCACCGCCACCTCCGCCCCGCCAATAAACGGCCGGTAAGCGACGGAAAAAATTAAAATTTTCTTTGTCATATTATTCAATAATTTCGTATTCGCCCGCCGAAGTCCCGCTCTGCGGGACTTCGGCGGGTTTCTGTTTAGAAAAGAGGAACGCGCCTAGTGATACCACGATTAAACCGCCTAAGGCAAGAAGCCAAATTCCCAAGCCGCTTTCTCTCGGCGTTGCTTCCGCTACCTTTGTCGCTTCATAAACTGCCGCCACCTCTTCTTTCACTTCATCTTTCACAGGTTTGACTTGTATTTTTATCGGAACATCTTGGGGTTTCCCCGAGTCTGACTCGGGGAAACTAGCGGGCGGCAGAGCGGGAGCAGGTTCTTCATAACTAGCAGTTACCACGCCATTGGGGTATAAAAGTAGAACACCAACAGCGTTAAGTTTTGTTACTTCATTAGGAAAAATTATTTTCTTGCCGGCGGCGATTATGGTGTTTTTTGGAATTAAAAAAGTGACATTGCCTGATTTAAGATACCAGCCAAACAAATCCAATTCAGCATTGCCTTCGTTAGCTATTTCAACAAAACCATCTGTTCCCTCTTTTATTTGTGAAATTATTAGTGGCGATTTGATAGCCGTTATTGTTAATCGAGCGGCGGCGCTCCATTTGCCGTAAGCGACATCCAACATCACAATGTATTCGCCGGGAAAACGGAAGCGATGCAAAACATTTTGCCCTTCTCTTGTCTCGCCATCGCCAAAATTCCAAAGGAAACGAACATTATCCAAGGGCTTGCCGCCGGCGCCCAGCGCTTTGCCGGAAAACAGCGCGTCCGCGCCGCTCACTGCCGTCTGATTGGCGACAATTTCTACTTTCATTTCGGGCCGCTCTTCAACACTCGCCGCCGATGAAGAATTTTGGTTTGAATTGGAACTCTGGCTTTGATTATTGGAGGAACTGGAAGATGAGCTGGAAGAATTTTGCGAAGAAGCAGAAGCGTTTGCCGCCCGAGGAGTCGATGGAGCAGTTATCCAACCGCTCGCTGTTCGTTGCGCTGTATCCTTCGTGGTATTATTTCCACCCAATGTCCAATTCTCACCGCTCACCACTCTATCCACTTCGGTACCCGAAGCGTTTTTTAAAATCAGGGTTGCCCCGCTATTATTTAAGCCATTGCCGAAAGGAGAAACTAAGTCGGCCGTTACGGTTGGCACGGTATTGTCATCAGTTCTTTCAATTAAATAATAGCCGACGCCAATAATGGATTTATCCAAAATTATGTCTCTGACGCCTTCAATGGTCAAAATCCAACCAGTCAAATCAATATTTTCGCCACTGTCGTTTTTAAGTTCCAGCCACTCGTCCTGAGGCGCAACGATTGTCCCCATCCAAGCGATTTCATTGATTAAAACAGTTGCCGAAACCGTGAACGGCATTGCCGCCGAAATTATAGCCGTCGCCAAAATTTTTTTTAATTTCATTTTTTTTCATCCAAGCCCAAAGCTTTTTTCAAAACATCTTCCGGCACTTCATTCACTTTTTTTTCCTCTACTTTATTTTCTTTTTTTTCCAAAACTGTCTTAAGCGCCTGGCGCAAATCGGAAACATTTTTGGGATTTTGGGTTTTGCCAGTATTAACAACCGGCGGTTTTGAATGAGGTAATTCATTTAGGTGAAAAGGTTTGTGGAAAGCAGGTTTCGGTGGCGCGGGTTTGTTGATAACTGGCGTTGGAATTGATGGCGGTTTAGGTTTTGCCGGAACCAGTGTCGCAACTGGCGCAATTTTTGGTTTAATAGCAGGGATTATTGGCTGACTCCAAAGGCGAATAGCATTTTCCACTTCCAGCCGCGACTTAGCGTAGGTCTTACGCGAGTTGGCAATTATATCGTTTTTGTAAGACATCAACGGCTGTTCCAATGGCGCCAGCGTGGTGGCCGAAAACGGCGGTGAGGTTACGCCGTCAATCATTAATTTCAAATAAACTTGAGTAAAACCCAAGCTAACTAAGTCCTCGGCGGTGAAAACCGGCGCGAATTCTTTCTCTAACACTTCGGCGTCGTAAGCGCCAACCCGGAAACAAATCATCGTGCCGATGTTGCCGAAAACCGCCGCCCGCACTTCTTCCGACATTTGTTCAATGTATTGATGAGCCAAAGTCAGATTAAGTTTGTATTTTCGCGCTTCCGACAAAATGTTGGCGAAACTTTCATTGGCAAACGATTGGAATTCATCCACATATAAATTGAAGGGCGGCAATTTTCGCAAAACCGCGACGGTTAAATCGGCTCGCGACATTGCCGCCAAATAAATTTTGGTAATCAGCATGCTGCCTAATAAATCGGCGTTGACTTCGCCCACCCGGCCCTTGGATAAATTGATGATTAAAATTTTTCGCTCGTCAATAATTTTTCGCAAATCAAAAGACGATTTCGGCTGGCCGATGATGTTTCTGATTAGCGGATTGGAGGTGAACTGGCCGACTTTGTTTTGAATGGCCGGCGTCGCTTCGGCGGTAAAGCGGTCGGTGTATTTGGCGAATTCTTCCGTCCAAAACGCTTTGACCGACGGGTCGGTGATATTTTCCACCACTTTCTTGCGGTATTCTTTATCGGCCAAAACCCGATTGACCGACAACAAAGTGGCATCCGGATATTCCAAAAGAGCCAGCAAGGTGTTGGTTAAAATATATTCCATCCGGGCGCTCCAAGCGTCCACCCAGATTTTTTTGAAAGCGCTCATTAAACCGGACACTACTAAATGGCGGCTGTCAACGCCGACATCTTCCATCACATTGAAAGAAATCGGCCAATCCAAATCAAACGGCGCGATGTAAAGAACATCTTTGACTCGCTCTTCTGGCACATAATCCAAAAGCATTTCGGCGCTTTTGCCGTGCGGGTCCACGAAAGTCAAACCTTCGCCATTCTTGATGTCTTGAATCGCCATATTTTCCAGCAAGGTGGACTTGCCCATGCCGGTTTTGCCGATAACATACAAATGGCGCGAACGGTCTTTGTTTTTTATGCCGAAAGCCGTTCGCTTGCCGCGGGCGTCGGTTTCGGCGAAGTAGGTGATTTTATCGTCTTCCATTAGGACATTATACCTCGCATTTGATATTATTGAAGAGGGTGATATTATTAGTATGTATGTTATCCGATTCCCAACTACGATTCATCGCTGAAATGCTATCAAACATTGGATTGGTGTTCTTTGCTTCAATGGTTGTGCCATTTTTTATCTCTGCTGAAATCTCTTGGGGATATTTATTGTCTGGTTCGTTGCTCTCGCTCGGTTCTTGGTTGTTTGGTTTAATAATTATTAGAGAAGTAAAAATATGATAAACGCCATGTCCACTTTTTATATTGTTGGAGCCATTGTTTTGTTGGTTTTTGCCATCATTCTCTATCCTACTTTGCGCCGCAAAGCCAACAAATTATAAGAATAAAAAAGCCTCTGGTTCCGCCCGTACGACACGGAACCAGAAGCTTTGTTTGCCTCCCGTTCTTATGATGAGGGAGGAGGTATGGGACTACTTAGGCTTGCGTTTAGGATTGGTTTCTTAGCTGGTGCCTCCTGGGTTTCTTTTCCCCGCCTTCCGCCCAGTGGGGGTGGGTAAGGTTTGCCGTTGCTGGCAAAGTACTCTCGCACTTTGCAGAAATCCTGGGTTGTGCCCAGACCGGGAATCCGCCATGTTGTAGCCATAGCTATACGTAGTTCTTGGTTTGAGTTTCTGCCTCGTAAGACAGGGACAACTAAACCACAGAAAATGAACTTCTTTCGCAGTCCAGTTATCCAAGATAATCATACTCCCGCCGATTGGGCTGTCAACCTTAATTTTGGATACAATTATACCACCCCAACCTTCTTACCTTCCATTTTCCCCAGTTCTAACTCTAAGCGCAACACTTGAGTAAAATGTGTTGCATGAAGGAATACAAGCATTTGTCGGAAGGCGACAGATTATCA
>MHSF01000021.1:0-973 GCA_001822695.1 Candidatus Taylorbacteria bacterium RIFCSPLOWO2_02_FULL_44_35
ACGATAGTAAGAAAATTTTTGCCGTCAACCGCTCGAATTGTGGCGTGATACTTTTTTTGATAGTCAAACGGCAATTCAAAAATTTTCGGTGTTTCCTGCTCCAGTGCTTCGTGGCGAAATCCAATCTTTTCAGAGAGCACCAACATCGCCGCCTCGGTTGGATCACCAGCTGTTTTCCAAATACCAGTTTCTTCTATAAAAGACAATCGCGCGTTGACGCAGAACGCCGCAATTCTTCCGCTAAAAAGCAGTTCTGGATGATTTAATTGGTCAATAATTTTACCATCGAGATGTATATCTCCTTTCGGTTCGTAGCCACTACCTGTAATTTCAAATATATTTCCGTCTGCATACACGCGTTGAATCAGCATTTCGTTTCGGGTCAAGGTTCCCGTTTTATCCACAGCAATAATTTTTGTTTGCCCCAATGCTTCCACCGCCTGCAATCGCTTCACCAACACATTGCGCTTCGACATTCTCCGAACGCCAGTTGCCAAAACTAAAGTCATTACAATCGGAAGCCCTTCGGGAATAATAGAGACCGAAAGTGCCACAGCCGTGGTGAACATTTCTTTGAGGGATTTACCAGAAAAAACGCCGAGAACAATTAGCGAGACGCTGATGACGGCTACCGTAACGATAATAGCGCGAGAAAGATAACGAATATTGGTTTTAAGAGGAATCTCGGTATCAATCGAGGAAATCTTCTCTGCAATTTTTCCAATTTCTGTTGCAAGTCCGGTAGCCACAACAACCGCAGTGCCGTTTCCACTCAAAATGTGCGTGCCCTTAAATACCATATTTTTCTGATCCGCCACTGGCAGACCTGCCTTGCTGGCAGGCAGGTTGTCGGCTGGCACTAATGTATCAGTTTTAGTCACTGATTCTGATTCTCCAGTAAGACTTGCCTCATCAACTTTCAGAGTATTGGAGAAAATAATTCGTGCATCAGCCGGCACTTTTTCTCCTTCCT